>NZ_JBLROA010000037.1:0-57307 GCF_047921505.1 Micromonospora sp. SL1-18
ATCGGTGTTCCCGCAGCGGCTGCACCGCTGGGAGGTGAACGCAGCAGGCACCCTCACGATCCGGGTGCCGGTGGTACGTGCACTGTTGGCCAGGGCTTGCTCGAACAGACCCCAGCCCTTGTCGAGGATCGCCCGATTCAGCCCGGCCTTCTGACGCACGTTGACGCCCGGTTCGGCGACGGTGCCCTTCGCCGTGGCGGTCATCGCCTCGATATTGAGTCGTTCCAGTTTGACGACCGCATGCTGGGCGCAGATCCGGTTCGCCGCCCACATCGCGAAGTCACGACGCCGGTTACGGACCTTCGCTGAGGTTTGGGCGATCTCCGCCCGGACCTTGCGGGCGCGGTTCGAGGTCTTCGCGCCGTACTCGCGGCGGGCGGTCTCGTGCCGGCCAGCCTTCGACTTCAGCCTGGCCAGCTTCCGTTCCTGACCGGCGGTGGTAAAGGCGCGGTTCCACATGCGCCCGTCGGACATCGCCACAGCGACCTTCACGCCACGGTCGACACCCACAACAGCGCCCGGCCGGACGTGCACCTGCGGCGTCTTGACGCCGGCGTGAACGCCGAACCCGACATGCCAGGCAACACCATCGAAGGACACCACCGCGTTACGGACCAGGCCACCCAACGGACGAGACCAGCGGAACTTCACCTCGCCAATCTTCGGCAGACTGACCACGCCCCACCGCCGGTTGACCCGCCGCACCGCAATCGCCTGACCCGGGAACGGGACCGACAACCGCGCCGAGCGGCGCTTGCGTGTCGGTGCACCGGCGGGGTGGCGCGGATCCCACCAGTTGCGGTACGCCTGGTCGAGTTGGCGCAACACCTGTTGACCGGACTGTGCCGGCAGATCCGCGACCCAGTCGAGTTCCTTACGCGCCTCGGTCAAGGAGGCGCACTGCGCAGTGACCCCGAGGGTGATCTTGCGCTGCTGCCACGCGAACTGACGCTGCTCCAAAGCGGTGTTGTACAGCCAGCGGCACGTGTGCCCCCACGAGGCCAGGCGCTGCGCCTGTTCCTCTGCGGGGTACCGCCGGCCCGTATCCGCCGTCACGTTCTACATCGTACACTTGTTCTGATGGCCACCGGTTACCCGGTTCCCGCTGGCGGGCACTGCGTTTTCCTGCTTCACGCCCATTTGATTTTCGTCACGAAGTACCAGGCAAGGGTCTTCACCGACGAACACCTGCACTACCGGGAGGGGTAATGCGGGAGGTGTGCGAGCAGTTTACATGCGAGCTGGTCGAGCTCAACGGCGAGGACAACCACGTCCACCTGCTGATGAACTTCCCACCCAAGGTGCCGCTGTCGAAACTGGTCAGCTCCCTCAAGGGCGTGACATCGCGCTATCTGCGCCACGACTTCCCCGAGGTTCGTCGCTACTTCTGGCGCGGCGCCCGACTGTGGTCCGGGTCCTACTTCGCCAGCTCCGCCGCAGGCGCACCCATGGCCGTCCTACGCCAGTACATCGAGCAGCAGAACCGGTCGGCTTAGAGCACGCTCGGGCCTTGACGGCCCTCCCACGCGGACCTTCACCCCCGCCGTAAAGGGCGGAGCACTGGCCCGCATCTCGGTAGCTTGGGCTGCCCCACTACCCTCCCCGGTATGCCAGACGTGATCGAGGCGACGCTGCGCCGCCAGCGGATCGTCGCGGTGAGCACCGTGGCGCTCGGCGTGCTCTGCGGTTCGCTCGGCCTGGTCCGATTCCAGGGGGCACCCGGCGCCCTGCTCGCCCTCGGTCCGAAACTGCTGGCCGCGGCCTATCTCACGTACCGGCTGCTCCGTCGTCCGAGCCGGGCACAACTGCGACTGGCCACCTCGGCGTTCTACGCACCTCCGCGCGGCCCCGTAGCGCTGCCCGTCGCCGTCACCACGTGGCTGCTCTACCTGGTCATCTACGACGACGGCGAACAGCAGCGCGACGCCCCCTGGGCGCTGCTGTTCGCCGCGTTGGCGGTGGGGATGGCCGGCTTCGTCCTGAGTCGGCAGTGGCGAAACGTCGCGCTGATCGACCTCACACCCGAAGGTATCGGAATGGGCTGGCCTCGGCGGTCCGCCTTCGTTCCCTGGTCGGCGCTGGATCTGCACCACCCTATCTACGCACTGGACCACGACCGGGCGCTCCGCCTGCCCCTCGCCCGGCCTGACCTGGTCCACCGTCGATTCGGACGGCGCCGCGACGAGCACTCCCCCGGGCTGGGGGACATCGACGTCGCACCCAGCTTTCTCGCCGCCGCCGTCCGGCATTACGCCCGGTACCCCGAGTACCGAGCGGCGATCGGTACGCCGGAGGAGTACAACCGGCTACGCTCGGCGCTCGCCGCCCCGCAGCCCGGGGTGCCCCACGGCCCGACGACCGGTGGATGGCCGGGTTAGTCTCGGCGGGTGCGTTCAGCCCAGCAGATCCTCGCCGACTCCGCCGTGATCGCCGTCGTGGGCGCGTCCCGCGACCCGGGCAAGGCCGCGCATCGCGTTCCGGCCGAGATGCAGCGGTACGGCTGGCGGGTCATCCCGGTGAACCCGACGGTGGACGAACTCTTCGGCGAGAAGGCGTACCCGTCGCTGGCCGACATCCCGCACCCGGTCGACCTGGTCGACGTGTTCCGTCCCGCGCAGGATGCGGTCGATGTGGTCCGCCAGGCGGTGGGGATCGGCGCGCCGGCGGTCTGGTTGCAGCTCGGGATCGTCTCGGCGGAGGCGCGACGGATCGCCGAGGAGGCTGGCATCGACTACGTCGAGGACCGCTGCCTCATCGTGGAGCGGGCGGCGGCCGGCCTGACCCGGCTCGGCTGACCCGGCACCGCTGGCCCGCAGAGCGCGACCCGGTCAGGGCTCCGGCGGGCGTCGGAGCGGCACCGCCCGGCCGCGTGGTGCCGGCGGCGCGGGGCCGAACAGTAGATCCAACTGGGCGTCCAGCGCGGCGAGCGCAGTCTCCGGCGGGTAGTGCCCGCCGAGCAGATAGACGCCCAGCCCCTCCAGCACGGCGAGCAGCGCCACCGCGGCCTGCTCGGGGGCGACCGGCGCCTCCGCCGAGCCAGCCGCCTGCGCGGCGCGGATCTGCCCGGCGATGAAGGCCAGCAGTTCGGCCGTGTCCCGGTGCAGCCCGGCGGCGATTGCCGGGCGTACCGCGGTGTAGGCCAGGAACGCCAGGGCTACCCGGCCGTCCGCCAGGCGCGCGTCGTCGAGCGGCAGCAACTCGGCCAGCATCGTCCGGAGCAGCGTACGCGGGGACGGGTCGTCCCCCAGCGCGGCGACGGCGCGGGTCACCCGGGCTTCGCCGCGTTCGCGTACCACGGACAGCGCGAAGGTCATCATCTCGTCCTTGGTACGGAAGTAGTGCTGCACCATCCCGGAGGAGACCCCGGCCTCCGCCGCCACGTGACGCAGGCTGACCGCCTCCAGCCCGCGTTCGGCGGCCACCCGCATCAGCGCGTCGGCGATCAGCGTGCGGCGCTCCCGGTGATCGACCCGCTTCGGCATGTCCCCATGTTTTCACAATGCGACTGCATTGACACGTCAGCCGCGCGCCGTTTACGTTGCAACTGCAATGCAAAGAACATCGGAAGGGTGGTGATCATGGGGAAGCAGGCTGTCGCGTTGCTGCGTCGTGTGGTCGCGTACGAGGTGGGCATGTGGGTGAGCCTCGGCCGGTGGCTGCTCCGCCGACCCCCGGCCCTGGAGCCCGGGGCGGCGGCGTTCAGCTACGTCGGCGTGGTCAAGCCGATCCTCGGCGTCTTCATCGTGCTCTCCACGATCGAGATTCCGATCCTCGACCTGATCCTCCGGCACACCGTCTCGTGGCGGCCGGTCCGGCACACCGCGCTCGCGCTCGGGATCTGGGGTGTGCTCTGGATGATCGGTCTCTTCGCCAGCCTGCGGATCCACCCGCACGCCGCCGGCGCGGCCGGGCTACGCGTCCGCAACGGATTCTCGGTCGACTTCCTCGTCCCCTGGTCGGCCGTCGCCCGGATCGAGCACCGCTACCGGTCGTTGCCGTCCAGCCGGGCCGTCCAGATCGAACAAGCCGACACGGGGACGATCCTGAACATCGGCGCCGGCAGCCAGACCAGCGTGGACATCGTGCTCCGCGAGCCGCTCTCCGTAGGGCTGCCGAAGGGCCCGAGTGAGCCGGTGCACGAGATCCGCCTCTACGCCGACGACCCGACCGCCCTGGTCGCCCGGGCCCGCGAGCACCTGGCGGTACGGCTGCCCCGCTCGGACTAGGCAGCAACCCCGCCCCTCGGCAGCGACGCCCAGCGGGTCCGTCAGTGGCGGAGGGACCGTACCCTGCGCAGGTGCCCCTCCCCCTGCTGGGCCGGCTGCCCTCGCCCGGCGACGGCCTCTGGACACGCCGGCTGCTCGCCGTCGCAGCCGCAGCAGCGGTGGCGGCGCCGCTGGCCGCCGGACTGCTCCGGCTGCCGCCACGCGACCAACTGGATCCCAGCTGTCTGGTCATGCCGCTCTTCGGCGCAGGGTGGCTGTCGCGGCGGTGGTGGCCTCGGCGCGACGGCCGCCTGGTGTGGCGACCACGGGCGGCAGGCCGCTACTCGGTCGAGCCGGGCCTGGTGGCACGGCGGTCCCTCGCCGGCTGGGCCGACCTGGTGGCCGAGACGATGAGGACGGCCGCGGTCGGGGTATGGCTGATCGGCACGCTGCCCGAGGAACCACGGTGGGCGGCGCTGCTGCGGCCGCTGATCGCGGTCGGCGTCGCCGCCGCGATCGCGTGGGTGGTCTTCGAGGAGGTCCGGTTCACCGGGCGGCTGGCGCTCACCGCGAGCGGCATCCGGCATGGCCGCCGGACGCACGGCTGGACGAACATCGACCGGGTCATCCCGCACAAGCAGGACGGCCGGGTGGACGGGGTGCGGCTGCGGCCGGCGAGGTGGGTCTCCCTGGAGCCGGCGCCGGTGGTGGGTGGCCGGGACACGGCGGTGCCCGAGGACCGGCTGGTCGCCGCGATCGAGCACTTCCGGTCCCGACCGGAGATGCTGGCGGTGGGCTTGCCGGTCACCGCGCCGGAGCCGGCCGCACAGCCGGCCGGCGGGTGACCGGCGCGCCGGTCAGAGCTTGTACTGCTTGAGCAGGCCGCGGGAGATGATGGTCTTCTGGATCTCCGAGGTGCCCTCGCCGATGAGCAGGAACGGGGCCTCCCGCATCAGCCGCTCGATCTCGTACTCCTTGGAGTAGCCGTAGCCGCCGTGGATGCGGAACGCCTCCTGGACGACCTCGGCGCAGTATTCCGAGGCGAGCAGCTTGGCCATGCCGGCCTCGACGTCGTTGCGCTGGCCGGCGTCCTTGAGCCGGGCGGCGTTGACCATGAGGGCGTGCGCCGCCTCGATCTTCGTACCCATCTCGGCGAGCTTGAAGGCGACGGCCTGGTGCTTCGCGAGGGGCTGGCCGAAGGTGCGGCGCTGCTGGGCGTACGCGACGGCCAGTTCGAAGGCGCGGATGGAGATGCCGCAGGCGCGGGCGGCCACGTTGACCCGGCCGACCTCGATGCCGTCCATCATCTGGTAGAAGCCCCGGCCGATCTTCTCCGCGCCGCCGAGCACGGCGGAGGCGGGGACGGTGACGCCGTCGAGCACCATCTCGGTGGTCTCGACGCCCTTGTAGCCCATCTTGTCGATCTTGCCGGGGATGGTCAGGCCGGGTGCGGTCTCGCCGAAGCCGGGCTGCTTCTCCAGCAGGAACGTGCTCATGTTGCCGTACACCGAGTCGGCCCCGGTGTCGGTCTTGACCAGGGTGGCCACCACCGAGGAGTACGCCCCGTTGGTCAGCCACATCTTCTGGCCGTTCAGGACGAAGTGGTCGCCGTCCCGGACCGCCTTCGACTTGATCGCCGACACGTCGGAGCCGCACTCCGGCTCCGACATGGAGAAGGCGCCGCGCACCTCGCCGGTGGCCATCCGTGGCAGCAGCCGGGCCTTCTGCTCCGTCGAGCCGTGCTGGGAGATCAGGTACGCCACGATGAAGTGGGTGTTGACGATGCCGGAGATCGACATCCAGCCCCGGGACAGCTCCTCGACCACCAGGGCGTACGTGAGCAGGGACTCGCCGAGGCCGCCGTACTCCTCGGCGATGGTGAGGCCGAACAGCCCCATCTCGCGCATCCCGTCGAGGATGTCGCTGGGGTACTCGTCGGCGTGCTCCAGCCGCTGGGCGTGCGGGATGATCTCCTTGTCGGCGAACTCCCGGACGGTCTCCAGGATCGACCGCTGCACGTCGGTCAGGCCGGGCGTCTGGGCGAGTCGGGCCATCTCAGCCTCCGGGGTCGGCGCCTTACTCATGGGTAACTGAACGCTCGGTAAGTATCGACCCCGCGACCGGCGAGGGCCAAGGTGACCAGTCCACACAACCGCTGTGAAAAGGTTCACCGCTGCGGGTAGCGTCCGCAAGAGAGGGCCGTTGACCTGTGACGGAGGGGGCGAGCGGGCGTGAGCCAACCACCCGGCGAGCCGGAGCAACCGCCGTCGCCGTACGAGCCGCCGTCCTACGGTCAGCCGTACGGGCACCCGCAGCAGCCGCCGTGGGGTCAACAGCCGCCGTACGCCCCACAGCCCCCGTACGGCCAGTACGGGCCGCCCGGGGAAGGACCGCGACCGCCCGGCGGCGGACCGAACGTGCTGGCCATCCTGGCGCTGGTCTTCGCCTTCGTGTTCGCGCCGGCCGGCATCGTCCTCGGCCATCTGGCCAAGCGGCAGATCCGGCAGACCGGCGAGGAGGGCGAGCAGCTCGCCAGCTGGGGGCTGATCCTCAGCTACATCTTCACCGCGATCGGGCTGCTCGCCTGCTGCGGCTGGATCGCCCTGGCCATCTGGGCGGGCTCCGAAAACGGCTCCTAACACTGACGGTCAGCGGAACTGGGCCTCCCGGACGCTGTTGCCACCGTCGACCACCAGCATCTGCCCGGTGATGTACGAGGCGGCCGGCGAGCAGAGGAAGGCGATCGCGGCGGCCACCTCGTCGGGCGTGCCGGGCCGGCCGACCGGGGTGCCGAGCCCCTGCTTGATCTCGGCCATCGTGGACGCCGCGGTGTGGATGAGGCCGGGCGCGACCGCGTTCACCGTCACCCCGTCGGCGATCATCTCCATCGCCAGCGCCCGGGTCAGCCCCACCACGCCCGCCTTCGCCGCCGCGTACGCGGCCTCGGTGGGCAGCGCGTTGACCGGGCCGGCGGTGGCGGCCAGGTTGACGATCCGCCCCCAGCCGCGCTCGGCCATCCCGCCGATGAACGCCCGGCTGCACAGGAACGCGGTGGTCAGGTTGCGGTCGATCTCGCCGCGCCACTCGTCGTAGCTGAGCTGGGCCACCGGCCGCAGCACCTCCGGGCTCGCTCGGCTGGCCAGGCCCGCGTTGTTCACCAGCAGCTCGACGTCGCCGAGCTGCTCGGCCACCGCGTCGGCGAGCGCGCCCACCTCGGACTCGTCGGTGAGGTCGGCGACGAAGCCGGTGACGCCCAGCTCACCGGCGCGCTCGTGGATCCGCCGCGTGGTGGAGACGATCGCCACCCGGGCGCCCAGGTCGGCGAGGCGGCGCGCGGTCGCGTACCCGATGCCGTCCGGGCTGCCGGCGCCCGTGACCAGGGCGACCCGGCCGTCCAACCGCATGGTGACCGGCTCGGCGAGCGGTGCCGGCTGGTCCTGCTCGGCGGATTCCGCCGGCAGGCTGCCGCGCGTGCGCCGCACCAGCCCAGGGCGGCTCACATCCCGTCGCGACCGACCGCCGCGCGCGTCAAAGCCCATGTCGAGATCCTGCCTGCTGCGGACGTTGTGAGCAACGCGGCACCCGAAAAGGGGGGTCTCGGTGTTGCCTGCCACTGGCTACCCTGACGAAACCCGTACGTACCAGGAGATGACCTGATGAGCTATCCCCCGCCGTCTGGTGGTTGGCAAGACCCGTCCGCGCCCGGCCAGTATTCGAACCCGCCCACCGACCCGACCCTGCCGATGGGCGGCAGCCCGATCCCGAGCCAGCCGACCTCGTCGGACCCGTACGCCGCGCAGCCGCCGAGCGCCCCGCCCGCGGCCGGCCCTTACGCCGCACCCGGTTACCCGCCCGCCGGCGATCCGTACGCGGCGCCCAGCTACCAGGCGCCCGGCTACCCAGCGCCCGGCTACCCGGGGTACGGCGCCCCGTCGGCCAAGACCAACACGATGGCCATCGTGGCGCTGGTGCTGGCGCTGGTCGGATTCGCGTCCTGCATCACCGCGCCGATCGGCGCGATCCTCGGGCACGTGGCCCGCAAGCAGATCCGGGAGACCGGCGAGCAGGGCGAGGGGATGGCGAAGGCCGCCATCATCGTCGGCTGGATCCTCACCGGCCTGCTGGTACTGCTGATCGCCGTCTACGTGGTGGTGATCATCGTGGCGATCAATTCGGCCGACACCAGCTACTGACATGACCGGGCCGTCCCGGACGACCGGGACGGCCCGTCGCCGCCCGTCGCAGGCGACCTGCGTTCACTGGGCGGGCGGGGCGAAGGACGAGGTACGCGCCATCCCGGCCGCGCGCCCCTTGGCGGCGACGACCAGGGCCATCTTGCGGGACGCCTCGTCGATCATCTCGTCGCCGAGCAGCACCGCGCCGAGCTTCCCGCCCGCCTCCGAGGTGTACCAGTCGTACGCGTCGAGGATCAGCTCGGCGTGGTCGTAGTCGGCCTGGGCCGGGGAGTAGACCTCGTTGGCCGCGTCGATCTGGCCCGGGTGCAGCACCCACTTGCCGTCGAAGCCCAGCGCGGCCGACCGCCTGGCCACCTCGCGGAACCCGTCCACGTCCCGGATCTGCAGGAACGGACCGTCGATGGCCTGCTTGTCGTGCATCCGCGCGGCCATCAGGATCCGCATCAGGATGTAGTGGTAGGGATCGCCCGGGTAGTCCGGGATCAGCGCGCCGACCACCAGCGACCTCATGTTGATCGAGGCCATGAAATCGGCCGGGCCGAAGATGATCGTCTCGACCCGGGGCGAGGCGGCCGCGATGTCGTCCACGTTCACCAGCCCGGCGGCGTTCTCGATCTGCGCCTCGATGCCGATCCGGCCGACCTCCAGGCCGAGGGTCTTCTCGATCTGGGTGAGAGTCAGGTCCAGCCACTGCACCTGGGTGGCGTTCTGCACCTTCGGCAGCATGACGCAGTCCAGGTTGGCACCCGCGCCCTCGACGACCTCGATGACGTCCCGGTACGTCCACGGCGTGGTCAGGTCGTTCACCCGGACCACCCGGGTCTTGCCGGCCCAGTCGCCCTCGTTCAACGCGGCGACGATGTTCTTGCGGGCGTCCGGCTTGGCCAGCGGGGCGACTGCGTCCTCCAGGTCGAGGAAGACCTGGTCCGCGGGGAGGCCCTGCGCCTTGCCGAGCATCTTGACGCTGGAGCCGGGTACCGCGAGGCAGGACCGGCGAGGGCGACCGACAGCGGCCATGGATGCGCTCCTTCCTGCGTGCGGCGGACACGCGACCAGAACGGAAACCGAGAAAACTTAACGATCCCAAAGGGCGTGGTGACGCCACGGTAACCTCGTGCCGTGACCGAGGTGAATGGACCTGTGGAAGATCTCACTGGGCACCGGACCGTGGTGGTGACGGGCGCCAGCTCGGGCATCGGGCTGGCCGCGGCGGTCGACCTGGCGCGCCGCGGCGACCGCGTGGTGCTGGTCGGCCGGGACCCGGCCCGGCTCCGGTCAGCCGCCGACCGGGTCCGCGAGGGCTGCGGCGACCGGCCGGAACTCTTCCGTGCCGACTTCGCCGTCCTGGACGACGTACGCCGCCTCGCCGAGCGGCTGCGCGCCGCGTACGACCGGATCGACGTGCTCGCCAACAACGCCGGCGCGATCGTCCTCCAGCCCGTCACCACCGTCGACGGCTTCGAGCTGACGATGCAGGCCAACCACCTCGCCCCGTTCCTGCTCAGCAACCTGCTGCGGGACCGGATCGGCCGGATGGTGGTGACCGCCTCCGGGGCGCACCGCAGCGGCGCCCTCGACCCCCGCGACCTCAACGCGACGCTGCGCCGCTACCGTCCGATACGCGCGTACGGCACCA
Source organism: Micromonospora sp. SL1-18 (assembly GCF_047921505.1). Classification (NCBI taxonomy): domain Bacteria; kingdom Bacillati; phylum Actinomycetota; class Actinomycetes; order Micromonosporales; family Micromonosporaceae; genus Micromonospora; species Micromonospora sp. SL1-18. Next base: position 10,038 of record NZ_JBLROA010000037.1, read on the forward strand.
GCAAGCAGGCGAACATCCTCTTCGCCGCCGAGGCGGCCCGGCGCTGGCCGGAGGTGCCCGCGTACTCGTTCCACCCGGGGGTGGTCCGCACCCGGTTCGGCATCGAGAGCCGGCTGGTCGCTCTCGGCATGCGGCTGCTGCCCTTCCGCAGCCCGGAGCGGGGCGCCGAGACCCTGGTCTGGCTGGCCAACCAGGACCCGTCCCGGCTGACCTCCGGCGGCTACCACTACGACCGTCGGCCGCGCCGGCCGTTGCCGAAGGCGGCCGATCCGGCGCTCGCCGCCCGGCTCTGGACCGCCAGCACGAACGCCGTCGGCCTCGACGGCTGACGAAGTCGGGACGCCGCCATGGTCGCCGCCCTGGTGGCCGACCACTTCGCGGCGTACCTGTGACCGTCACTCGGCGACGTGGACCGGGACGCTGGTGACCACCACGCCGGGCAGGGCCCGCAGCGCGGCGCGCAGCCGATGGTCGACGCGGCTGTGCAGGAACCGGTGCCAGCGGTGGCGCAGCACCACCTCCGGCACGATCACGGTCAGCGTCAGCTCCGGCCGGGTGGTGTGCAGCGCCTCCAGGTAGTGCGCCAGCGGCCCGATCACCGCCCGGTACGGCGACACGATGGTCTCCAGCCGCAGGTGGTCACCCCAGGCGCGCCACTGCTCACGGAACCGGTCCGCCTCGGCGTCCTCGGGAGCGATGTGCACGGCCAGCGTCGGCTGGCCCAGCGACGCCGCGTACGCCAGGGCCCGCAGCGACGCCCGGTTCAGCCGGGCCACCGGCACGACCACCAGATGACGTACCTCCTGGGGCAGTTCCTCGCCCTCGGCGGACCCGCCGGCTCCCCGCGGCCCACCACCGGTCGCGGCCCCGGCGGACGGCGGCGGCCCGGCGGACGGCGGCGGATGCAGCGCCAGTGCGCGGTGCAGCGCGGCGTAGTGCCGGTGGATCCGACGGGCGAGCAGCACCAGCGCCGGCACCGCGATCACCACCACCCACGCGCCCTCGGCGAACTTGCTGACCGCGGCGGTCAACAGCACCAGCCCGGAGAGCGTGGCACCGACCGCGTTGAGCACCAGCCGGTGCTGCCAGCCCCGGCCCCGGTGCCGGCGCCAGTGCACCACCATGCCCGCCTGCGACAGGGTGAAGGCAAGGAACACGCCGACGGCGTAGAGCGGGATCAGCGACTGGGTGTGCCCACCGAACGTGACGAAGATGAGCGTCGCGGCGATGGCGAGGGCGACCAGTCCGTTGTTGAACGACAGCCGGTCCCCCAGGTGCAGGAACCGGCGGGGCGCGTGGCCGTTGCGGGCCATGAAGAAGAGCAGCCGGGGAAAGTCGTTGAAGGCGGTGTTCGCCGCCAGCAGCAGGATCAGCGCGGTGGTGGCCTGCAGCAGCGCGTACCAGGGGCCGCTGGGGAAGGTGACCCGGCCGAGCTGGGACAGGATCGTCTGGTCCGATCGGGGCGCCAGGCCGTTCAGGTGGATCAGGCCGATCAGCCCGGCGAAGAGCACCACCAGCAGGGTGACCATCCAGCCGAGCGTGGTGCGGGCGTTGCGCCACTCGGTGGGGCGGAACGCCGGTATCGCGTTCGACACCGCCTCGATACCGGTCATCGACACCGCGCCGGAGGAGAACGCACGCAGCACCAGCAGCAGGCCCAGCCCTTCGGTGGCCGGCACCGCGGGCGGCGGCACCGGCGCGAAGCCCCGGCCCGCCGCCCGCGCGTAGCCGACCAGCAGCAGCGCGAAGATGGCCGCCACGAAGGCGTACGTGGGCAGCACGAAGATGTTGCCGGCGGTACGCACCCCGCGCAGGTTCCCGGCGAGCAGCACGGCGATCACCAGCACGCCGAGCAGCACGGTGGCTGGCGTGAGCCTGGGCATTGCCGAGGTGATCGCACTCACCCCCGCCGCGATCGACACCGACACGGTGAGCACGTAGTCGAGCATCAGCCCGGCTGCCGCCGTGAGTCCCGCCATCGTGCCGAGGTTGTCCCCGGCCACGAAGTACGACCCCGCTCCGTGCGGATACGCCGGTACGGTCTGCCGGTACGACAGCCCCACCGCGATCATCAACACCACCAGCACGGCGGCCAGCGGCAAGGAGAGGCCGAGGGCGCCGCCGCCGGCCAGCACCAGCACCGCCAGCATCGCCTCCGGCCCGTACGCCACCGAGCTGAGCAGGTCGGAGGAGAGGATCGGCAGGGCGACGAGCTTGCGCATCCGCTCGAAGACGACGGCGGAGCTGGCCAGCGGCGGGCCGAACAGCGTCCGGCGCAGCCGGGTGAGCGCCCGCCCGGCCCGGGAGCCGGGCTCGTGGGCGGAAGCGGTGGCCTGCAGCTCGCCCGGCTCCTCGACGGTGAACATGTCGATCGGGGTCAGCCGCCCGAACCGGCTCGGCGACGGGCCGGGCCGGTTGCGGCCCAGGGTCGGGTCGACGGGCAGCTCGTCGGGGCGGCGGGGCACCTGCCAGCGCTCCCCGATCCGGCCCAGCGCCGCACGTTCCTCGGGGCCCAGCGGCGGGAACTCGGCCGAGGGCGTGACCAGCGTCCCCCGGTCCGGCTCCGGGCCGCCCGGCTGCTTCGCTCCCTTCCCCACCCCCGCACTGTCACGGAAAGCGAGCCCCGGGGCGGCCAAACCAGAAAACTGCGCCGCCGACGAGGACGGATGGTACTCAGTCGGCGAGCTGGGCGGCGCCGGCGGGAACCGGTACCGGCTCGGTACGGCGCCCGCCCCGGGAACGGCCGAGGACGACCACGGCAACGCCGGCCAGCAGCAGGGCCAGCCCGGGCAGGGCGAGCGGGCGGGGTAGCTGGCCGAGCCAGACCCAGCCGATCAGGGCCGCGCCCGGGGCCTCCAGCAGGATCAGCACGCTGATCGTGGTGGCGGAGACCCGGTGCAGGGCGTAGTTGAACATCGAGTGGCCGAGCAACTGGGCGCCGGCCACCAGACCGAGGATCGCCAGCCAGGTGCCGGGGGCCCAGCCGTGCAGGGGTACCCCGCCGAGCAGGCAGACCACCAGCAGGATCGCCGCGCAGACGCCGTAGCAGATGGTGGTGTACGTGGTGGTGCTGATGGTGGCTCGGGCGCGTTCACCGAGGGCGGTGTAGACGGCGGCGAACAGCCCGCCCGCGACGGCGAGCAGGTCACCGGCGAAGGCACGGCCGGAGGCGGTGAAGTCGGCGCCGGTGGCCAGCGCCGCGCCGAGCACGGCCACCCCGATCCCGGCCCAGACCGTCAGCGGCAGCCGCCGCCCCTGCCAGCGGGCGATCAGCCCCTGCCACACCGGCTGGGTGGCGCCCAGCGCGGTGGTCGCGGCGACCGTGGTGAGCTGCGCGCTCGGCATCCAGGTGGCGAAGTGGGCGGCCAGCGCCACCCCGGAGAGCACGCAGTACACCCCCTCGCGCCGGCCGGCGCCCACGGCCAGCGCACGGAACTCGGCCCGCCGGCGGGCCAGCGAGAACGGACCGAGCACGGCTACCGAGAGCAGGTTCCGCCAGCAGGCGACGGCGAGGGCCGGCGCGGCGGCGAACGCGACCAGCGGGGCGGACGACGAGACGGCGGTGACGGCCAGCGCGAGCGCGCCGAGGGTCAGCGCGTCGAGCGGACGGCGGTACGGAACGGACGACACGGAGAGCAATCCTCACACGAACAGCGGACACCACGGACCGTCAACGCTCCGTTACGATCATGCGCGTCCCGGCGACACCCTCCCCCTCGACGCCCGGAGGCACTCCCGCATGCCCAGCTACCAGGCGGTGCTGTTCGACTTCTTCGGCACGCTCACCTACGGCGTCCAGCGTGGCGCCGCCCACCAGACCACCGCCGAGCTGCTCGGCTGCCCGCCCGACACCCTGATCGAGGTGCTCGATCGCACCTACTACCAGCGCGCCAGCGGCCGGCTCGGCGATGCCGAGGCGACCCTGCGCTGGGTCTGTGAACAGGCCGGCGTCCACCCCTCCGACCGAGCGGTACGCGCCGCCGCAGCCTCCCGCCACCAGGCCGTACGCGCCGACACCCGGCTGCGCGACGAGGCGGTGCCGGTGCTGGCCGCGCTGCGCCTGCGGGGCGTACGCACCGGGCTGATCAGCGACTGCACCCACGAGCTGCCGGCGTTCCTGCCCGAGCTGGCGGTCGCGCCGCTGCTCGACGTACGCGTCTTCTCGGTGCTGCTGGGATGCTGCAAGCCGGACCCGGCGCTCTACTGGGCCGCCTGCGGCCGGCTCGGCCTCGTGCCGGCCGACTGCCTGTACGTGGGTGACGGGGGCAGTCAGGAACTCACCGGCGCGGAACGGGCGGGCATGACGGCGGTCCGGCTGGCCGCCCCGGACCTGGCCGACCACATGGTCTTCAACGCCGACCGGTCCTGGCACGGCCCGGTGCTGGCCTCGCTGGACGAGGTGCTCGACCTGCTCGACCCGGTCCCCTGCGCGGTCCCGGTCTGACGCTCGGCGGTGGCGTGCTCGCCGGCGGGGCCCGCTCGGTGGCTCAGCGGCGGACCTTGTGCAGCCGGAACGGCGTACGGGTGGCCCGGACCACGGAGGTCTCCCGGGGCCGCTCGGCCAGCGAGTCGGCCGGCAGGTCGCCGCCGGTGACCGGGGTGCCCACCGGGGTGAGCCGGTTCAGCGCGCAGCCCTCGGTGGCCCAGCGTCCCACCAGGTCGGCGGCGGGGCCGGACGCGTTGAGCCGCTTCGCCGCGACCAGCGGCGCGGCGGCCTCCCAGTCCTCGGTACCCGGCCGCAGCCGGGCCACCCGGGCCGGCCAGGTGACGATCCGGCCGCCGTGGTCGCCACGCAGGGTCACGTCGGCCGCGTCCGCGTCGGCGAGCCCGGGAGCGGACTGCTCACCCGGGCCGCTGACCACCAGGAGCCCGCCGTCGAGCGGCAGGCACCACAACGCGTACGCCGACCCGCCGGCCACCGACACCCACGCCACCGCCGCCTTCTTGACCGCCTCGTCGACCAGCGGTGTGGCGACTCGCTCGTCCACCTCTTCGCTCACTCCGGCATCCTTCCGCATCCGCGCCGACTGGCCGCTCAGCCCACGAAGGGCGGGACGGCGATCTCGCCGCGGGCCACCGGCATCACCTGGCCGGAGACCGTCGCGCCCAGAGCTGCTCCGCCGGCCGCGGTCACCGTGCAGGCCAGCGAGGACGGCCGATTGATCTCGATGCCCTGGCGCACCGCGTACTCCGAGCGGCCCTCGCCGGGCAGCAGCCCGCTGGCGACCAGCCAGACCCCGAGCCCGAGGGCGGCCGAGCCGGTCGCCGGGTCCTCCGGCACGCCGAGCCCCGGCACGAAGACCCGGGCGTGCGCAGTGCGCGTGGCGGCGTCCCAGGAGAAGACGCTGACGTGTTCCACGCCGTACCGCTCGGCCGCCGCCGGGTTCACCCTGGCGCGGGCCACCGCGTCGGCGCGTACCGGAAGGTAGGGAAACTCCAGGCCACAGCCGGCGACCCGGGGCGCCGGGCCGGCGTGGTCGGCGGCGGTGAGGCCGGCCATCTCCAGCAGCGGCTCCGGGTCGAGTTCCGGGCCGAGGGTGGGCGTCCCGCCGGTGAGGGTCGCTCCGGTCTCCGTCACCTCGATCGGCAGCACTCCGGCGCCGCACTCCTGGGTGACCGTGCCCGCGTCGAACATCCCGCGCCGACTGGCGGTCACGGCGGCCCCCACGCTCGGGTGCCCGGCGAACGGCAGTTCCTCGGCCGGGGTGAAGATCCGCGCCCGGTACGTCGCACCGACCTGTGCCGGCGGCAGCACGAACACCGTCTCCGACAGGTTGAACTCCAGCGCGAGCGCCTGCATCTGCTCGGTGGCCAGCCCTTCGGCGCCGAACACCACGGCCAGCGGGTTGCCGGCGAACGGTCGATCGGTGAAGACGTCCACGATCTCGTAGGCCAAGGTCGACATGTTGATAAACACTAGGCCCTTAGGCTGGTGCCGTGAGCACGCCGAACCGGGTCTACCTCGCTCGACTCGCCGGAGTCGCCGTCTTCGACCCGAACGGCGACCAGGTGGGCCGGGTGCGCGACGCGGTTGCCCGGATACGGACCGACCAGCGCCCGCCCGAGGTGGTGGGACTGGTGGCCGAGATGCCGATGCGGCGGCGCATCTTCCTGTCCATCAACCGGATCACCACGATCGACCCGGACGCCGTCGTGCTCGGCAGCGGCACCCTCAACCTGCGCCGGTTCGAGAAGCGTCCCAACGAGCTGCTCGTGCTCTCCGAACTGCTGGACCGCCGGGTCCAGTTGGCGGGCGGGCAGGCCGGTTTGGTGGTCGACGTGGCCATGGACTGCGGCCGCACCGGCGAGTGGATGCTGGCCCGGGTCGCCGTCCGCGAGCTGACCGGCCGGCTCACCCGCCGCGGTCACCTGCACCAGGTCGAGTGGGACCAGGTGGGCGGCCTCGGCGGGGTGGGCGACACCCGGGGTACGGCCAACCTGCTGGCCGTACTCGAGGACATGCGCCCGGCCGACCTGGCCAACGCGTTGCAGGACCTGCCCGACGCCCGGCGCAACGAGGTGGCGGCGGCGCTGGACGACGAGCGCCTCGCCGACGTGCTCAGCGAGCTGCCCGAGCGTGACCAGGTGGAGATCCTGGCCGCGCTGGACCGGGAACGCGCCGCCGACGTGCTGGAGGAGATGGACCCGGACGACGCCGCCGACCTGCTCAACGAGCTGCCTCCGCCCGAGCAGGACGTGCTGCTCGACCTCATGGAGCCCGACGAGGCCGACCCGGTACGCCAGTTGCTCCGCTACGCCTCCGGCACCGCCGGCAGCGTGATGACCTCCGAGCCGGTGATCCTGCCGCCGGACGCCACGGTGGCCGAGGCGCTGGCCCGCATCCGGGAGCCGCAGCTCTCCCCGGCCGTGGCGGCGCAGGTCTTCGTGGCCCGCTCACCGCTGACCACGCCGACCGGTCGTTACCTCGGCATGGTCCATTTCCAGCGACTGCTCCGCGAGCCCCCGGCCGACCTGCTGGGCGGGGTGGTGGTCAACGACATCGACCCGCTCCGGCCGACCACCCCGCTGCCCGAGATCACCCGCCGCATGGCCACCTACGACCTGGTCGGCATGCCCGTGGTGGACCGGAACAACCGGTTGGTCGGCGCGGTGACCGTGGACGACGTGCTGGACCACTCACTGCCGCGCGACTGGCGGGACCGGGACGTCATGCGCGCCGCGCCCGCCGCCGAGGAGCCGCCGGGCGGGACCGATGACTGAGCAGCGACGCTCCGAGCGGCGGCTCGACCAGCCGCGCGTACCTCGGGGACTCCGACTGCCCCGGATCGACCAGGAGACCTTCGGCCGGTGGTCCGAGGGGATCGCCCGCAGCATGGGCACGGCGAACTTCATCGTCTACATGACGCTGGTCCTCCTCGCGTGGTTCGCCTGGAACACCCTCGCCCCGTCGAACCTGCGCTTCGACCCCTACACCTTCACCTTCCTCACCCTGATCCTCTCCATCCAGGCGTCGTACGCGGCCCCGCTGATCCTGCTGGCGCAGAACCGGCAGTCGGACCGGGACCGCATCGCGCTGGAGGAGGACCGGCGGCGCGCGGCGATGCAGAAGGCGGACACGGAGTACCTGGCCCGGGAGATCGCCGCGCTGCGCATCGCGATGGGCGAGGTGGCCACCCGGGACTTCCTCCGGTCCGAGCTGGCCCGGCTGGCCGAGGAACTGGACGAGGCAGCGCAGCGCCGGCAGCGGCGGGAGCTCCGGCAGCGGGGCCGGGAGGGCACCCGGCGGCCTGGCGGTGCCGAGCCGCTCGGCGAGCCCCGCGACGACCTGGACGACGACTACGCCGGCGACCGACGCACCGAGAGCTGAGCCGGACGCGACAGCGTTGAACGCCGCGCGCCTCAAGGGGCCAGGCGAGCGGCGTTCGCCCCGATCGTCCCACTTGGTGGCGCAACCCGTCCACCCCTCGGTCGGGGCCATCGAATCGCTCACACCGGCCCCACCAGCGGCGGTCACCGATGACCAGCGACGTAACATTGCGGACATGTCAGCACCCGTCAGCACCATCTCCGACGCGGTCCAGGCCGCCCTGGCCACCGTCAACGACCCGGAGATCCGTCGGCCGATCACCGAACTCGGCATGGTCCGTTCCGCCGAAATCGGCGACGACGGCGTTGTCCGGGTCGAGCTGCTGCTCACCGTGGCCGGCTGCCCGCTGAAGGACAAGCTGCGTAGCGACATCACCGCCGCCGTGGGCGCGGTGCCCGGGGTGACCGGCGTCGAGATCGAGTTCGGCGTGATGAGCCCGGAGCAGCGCCAGCAGCTGCAGTCCAAGCTACGCGGCGGCGCCACCGCCGAGCCGGTCATCCCGTTCGCCCAGCCCGGCTCCCGCACCCGGGTGTACGCGGTCGCCAGCGGCAAGGGCGGCGTCGGCAAGTCCAGCGTCACGGTCAACCTGGCCGCCGCGCTGGCCGCCCGCGGCCTCTCGGTCGGCGTGGTCGACGCGGACATCTACGGCCACTCGGTGCCCCGGATGCTCGGTGCCGAGGGCGCCCCGACCCGGGTCGAAGACATGATCATGCCGCCACAGGCGCACGGCGTGAAGGTCATCTCGATCGGCATGTTCACCCCGGGCAACGCGGCCGTCGTCTGGCGCGGCCCGATGCTGCACCGGGCCCTGCAGCAGTTCCTCGCCGACGTCTACTGGGGCGACCTGGACGTGCTCCTGCTGGACCTGCCCCCGGGCACCGGCGACATCGCGATCTCGGTGGCCCAGCTCCTGCCGAACGCGGAGATCCTGGTCGTCACCACCCCGCAGGCCGCCGCCGCCGAGGTGGCCGAACGGGCCGGCGCGATCGCACTGCAGACCCACCAGCGGGTGGTCGGCGTCATCGAGAACATGTCCTGGCTGGAGCTGCCGGACGGCTCGCGGATGGAGGTCTTCGGGGCCGGCGGCGGCGAGGCGGTCGCCGAGTCGCTGACCCGGACCATCGGCGCGCAGGTGCCGGTGCTGGGGCAGATCCCGCTGGACACCCTGGTCCGCGAGGGCGGCGACGCCGGCACCCCGATCGTGCTGGCCCAGCCGGACACCCCGGCCGCCAGGGCGCTGTCCCAGGTCGCCGACCGCCTCGCGGTCCGCCGCGAGTCGCTCCTCGGCAAGCCCTTGGGCCTCCAGCCCACCCCCCGCTGACCGCCGCCCGCTGTCCTTCCCGCCCGCTGCAAGATCCGCGCTGAGTCACGGAAAGAGTGGCCATTCCGCCGGGAATGGCCACTCTTTCTCTGTATCTGCACCCGTCTTTCTCTGTATCTGCACCCGCTGAGGCGGAAGCGGGAGCTACGGAGCGGGGGTCAGGTGGCGTCGTCGAAGCTGGAGCGGGGGGCGGGAGCAGGGGTCGAGGTGCCGCCGGTGGCGGTGATCGGGCGACTGCCGTTCGTGCGCAGGTCGGCTGCCTTGGCGACGCCCTTCAGATCCTCGTGCACGTCGGTGACGTCCGAGCGCAGGTCGTCGTACATGCTCTGCAGCGGCTTCCGGATGGCCTGCTCGTCCTCCTCGCTGAGGAGGTGCTTGCGGATGAACGCCTTCGGGTGCAGGTCCTCCAGCTGGATGTCGGTGCCCAACTCGCGGCTAAGGTCGCCGGTGGCGTTCCGGGCCATGGCGCGCAGGTTGCGGACCATGCGCAGCCCGTCGTTGATCACGGTGGGCAGCCGGTCACCGAAAATCAGCAGCGCCAAGAGCAGCAGCGCGCCGATTTCCCACCAGTTCAGGTTCTCGAACACTCCGGCCTCCTCGTGCTTGTCAGGGCAAGACTACGCACGTCACGGGCCGACCGGGAGGGGGTGACGGCTGCTCACTTCGCGTCTGCGGCGAGCGTCACCGAGGCCTTCTGCCGGGCCGTGCCCCGCCGGTACTCCACCGCCACCACCGAGCCCGGGGCGTACTTGCGGACCAACGCCACCAGGTCGGCCGGGTCGGTCATCGGATGCCCGTTGAGCCGGAGCACCACGTCCCCGGTGCGCAGCCCGGCGGCCGCCGCCGGGCCGGACGGCTCGACGCCGTTGAGGCGTACGCCCCCGCCCGCCACCCCGGTGCCGCCAACCTGGGCGCCGATCACCGTACGCCGGGCCTTGCCGGTGCCGATGATGTCCTGGGTGACCCGCTTGGCCTGGTTGATCGGGATGGCGAAGGCGAGCCCGATGTTGCCGGCCTCCTGCCCGTCGGCGACCAGCGACTTGATCGTGGAGTTCACCCCGACCACCCGGCCGCCGCCGTCGACCAACGGGCCGCCCGAGTTGCCGTGATTGACCGCGGCGTCGGTCTGGATCGCCGCGTAGTAGCGCGTCGGGCCGCCCGGCTCGCCGGCCTGCATGGTCCGGTCGAGGGCGCTGACGATGCCGGCGGTGACGGTGTTCGTCAGCGAGAGCGGCGAGCCGATGGCGAGCACCGGGTCGCCGACGGCGAGCGCGTCCGAGTCGCCGAACTCCACCGGCCGCAGCCCGGTACGCGTGACCTTGATCACCGCGAGGTCCGACTCCGGGTCCTGGCCGACCACCTTGCCCGACGCCGAACTGCCGTCGTTGAAGATCACCGTGGCCTTGCCGGGGCCGCCGGAGACCACGTGGTCGTTGGTGATGATGTGCCCCTCGGCGCTGACCACAAAGCCTGAGCCCTCGCTGGTGCCGCCCAGGCTGGCCACCCGCACCGTCACCACGCTGGGCAGCAGCTTCTCGGCGACGCCGGCCAGTGACTCGGGCTTGCGCTGGGCGAGCGCCGGGGCCTGCGCCGACTGCGCGCCGAGGCTGGGTACGCCGGGGCCGCCGCGCAGGAAGGCGTACGTCAGGGCGCTGCCGAGCGAGCCGGCGAGCAGGGCTGTGATCAGCGAGATCAGCACGACCTGCCGCAGCCCGGGCCGGACGGGCGCGTCCGGGTCGCTGACCGGTTCGGGTTCGCCGCCGCCGCCGATCGGGGCGGCGGGCACCACCACCGCGGCGGGCGCGTACGGGTCGCGCCACGGGTCGGCGAGCGCGTCGGACCACCAGGGTGAGGCCGTGCCGGCCCCGGCCTCCTGAGGGCCCTGAGGGCCCTGGGCCGGGCTCCCGGGCGAGGTCGTGCCGCCCCCGACGCCCTGGGCACCCTGAGGGCCCTGGGACAGGCTCCCGGGTGCCGGCTGTCCCGCCGGTGCCGGGGTCCCGCCGGGCTGGCGCCAGTCCCAGCCGTCGGTCACGTCGGTGCCTCCCAGTCCGTCCCGCGCGTCCCGCGCCGGGGCCGACGGAGCCAACCGCCGTGCCACACGGGACACCGTCCAGGATTGCACGGATGCCCGGATCGGAGTCAGGGGTTGCCCATCGTGATCGTCTCGAGCCGACTCGCGGCTGCGCCCGTCAGGTCCCACCTCTAGGCTCATAGCGCAAGTAACCCCTCGCACCACTCCCGCCGCCCGGAGGTGTCCCATCGCCACGGTCGCCAGTTCCGGCAACTCGACGGCCCAGGCGCTCCAGTTCGCCGAGTCGTACGTCACCGAGGATGTCGTGCTGCGCACGGCCCGCCGTCTCGCCAAGGAGGTGGGGGTGGACGCGGTGACGCCGGGGGCGGGGGCCGCGCTGCGACTGCTCGCCGCCGCCGGGAATGCCCGCGCGGTGGTGGAGATCGGCACCGGCACCGGGGTCAGCGGTCTCTGGCTGCTGCGCGGCATGCGCCCCGACGGGGTGCTCACCACCATGGACGTGGAGGTCGAGCACCAGCGGATCGCCCGGCGGATCTTCGTGGAGGCGGGCTTCCCGCCGGGGCGTACCCGGATCATCACCGGTCGGGCCCTCGACGTGCTGCCGCGGCTCGCGGACGGCGCCTACGACCTGGTCTTCGTCGACGCGGAGGCGACCGGCTTCACCGCCTGTGTGGACGCCGCGCTGCGGCTGTTGCGGCCCGGCGGGGTGCTCGCGCTCAACGGTGTCCTCGCCGGCGGCCGGATCGGCGATCCGGCCGCACGTGACGTGGAGACGGTCACCGTCCGGGAGACCATCAAGGCGATCCGGGAGTCGGAGCACTGGGTCCCCGCGCTGCTGCCGGTTGGGCACGGCCTGCTCGCCGCCGTGAAGAGCTGACCCCCGCGCCGGTCGCCGCCGGCGCGGGGTGCGACCGGGCGGGCACCCGGGCCCACGCAGGCCGGGTGCCCGGTCCGCGCCCGGTCAGCCCAGCGTCGCCAGCCAGCGCAGCAGCCCGCGTACGCCCCAGCCGGTGGCGCCCCGGGTCAGCTCGGCGTGCACGTCCTCGGACCAGGAGGGGGCGGACATGTCCACGTGCACCCAGCGGTCCCGCAGGTCGCCGGTGAACTCGCGGAGGAAGAGCGCGGCCACCACCGAGCCGGCGCCCCGATCCGGGGAGCTGTGCAGGTCAGCCAGCTCGCTGCCCAGGTACTCGACGTAGTCGGCGGGCAGCGGCATCCGCCAGGCGCGCTCGCCGGCCGCCTCGATCGCGGCCAGCAGGTCGGTCGCGAGCTGGTCGTCCTCGCTGTACAGGGCGCCGTGCCGCTTGCCCAGCGCCACCGCGTTCGCGCCCGTCAGGGTGGCCAGGTCGACCAGCAGGTCGGGGCGGAGCTCCCGGTTCGCGTACGCCAACGCGTCGGCCAGCACCAGCCGCCCCTCGGCGTCGGAGTTGGTGCTCTCGCTGGTCAGGCCGCCGTAGTGGCGGATGATGTCGCCGGGGCGGAACGCCGAGCCGCTGACCATGTTCTCGGCCAGCGGCGCGAGCGCGGTGACCCGCACCGGCAGCCGCAGCGCGGCGGCGCCCAGGGCCGCGGCGACCACCGCGGCGGCGCCGGCCATGTCCTTGCGCATCAGCTTCATCGCCGGCACCGGCTTGATGGAGATGCCGCCGGTGTCGAAGGTGATCCCCTTGCCGACCAGCACCACGTGGGTGCTCGCGTCCGCGGGCCGCCAGTCCAGCTCGACGAGGCGGGGGCCGCTGGCCGAGCCGCCGCCGACGGCGAGGATGCCGCCGAAGCCCTCTTCCGCGAGCTCCGCCGGTTCGCGTACCCGCAGGTGCAGGTCGGGACGGTCGGCTGCCGCAGCCCCGACCTGGGCGGCGAACCAGGCCGGATTCTTGGCCGACGAGGGGGTGTTGGTGAGGTCGCGGGCCAACCGGGTCATCTCGGCGGTGGCCCGGGCCGTCGACAGGATCGGGGCCAGCGCCTCCGGGTCGGCCACCACGACGTCCACCTCGGCCAGCGCGGGCGTTCCCCCGGCCTCGGTCAGCCGGAACCGGTACGACCCCAGCAGCAGCCCCTCGACCAGGCCGCGCAGCGCCGCCGCGCCGTCGGCCGGGAGCGCCACCGTGACGTACGTCTCATCCTTGGCGGCGCGGGCCAGCGCCGCTCCCGCGCACCGCCAAGCGTGTTCGTCACCGGCGCCGACGCCGAGCAAGACCAGTCGCGAAGGCGTACCGGTGGGGCGCAGGTGCTCCCGGATCTCGCCGGCGTCGCCGGTCAGCCGGGCGACGGGGAGCAGCGCGGCGGCCTCGGTCCGGACGTCGTCGGCGGGCGGCGAGGCGGTGGGGACCAGGGCGGCCGGGGAGTCCGGCCCTTCGGGACGAACGGGCAGGACGAGAGTGTCGAGCCGCACGGGCTCGCTCACCAGACGAATGGCCAGCACGCTGGACCGTACCTCCGAAAAATTCTCAGAGCGGACTTTTCGCCGCTCGTTGGGTCCACGAAGTCCCTGAGCCACCGGCACAGCCGGTGGCTCAGGGGCGGACGAACCATTCGCGCGACGCGCATCGCGCGGACCGCTCCTCGATCAGCCGGCAGCCTCCTTGAGCGCGTCCCCCAGCGCGGTGGCCTCGTCGGGAGTCATCTCGACGACGAGCCGGCCACCACCCTCCAGCGGGACCCGCATGACGATGCCCCGGCCCTCCTTGGTGACTTCCAGCGGACCGTCGCCCGTCCGCGGCTTCATCGCCGCCATGTTGTCTCCCCTCAGACCTACACCAGGGTTGGTGGGTTGCCCCACAGCCACTTCGCCATAACCACCCGCAACCACTACGGGGGCGTCGACCAACGATTTTCCCTGATGAACACCGCCGGACCCAAACCGAAGCGGCATTGATGTAACAGCACCTAGCATATCTTGGGCAGGCCTGTCACAATGTGCGGTCATGCAGGCACGGTCGGCGCTCTTCGACCTGTACGGCGACCACCTCCGGGCCAGGGGTGGGCGGGCACCGGTCGCCGCCCTGGTCAAGCTGCTGTCGCCGCTGGGGATCGCCCCACCGGCGGTACGCACCGCGGTCTCCCGGATGGTCCGACAGGGCTGGCTCGAACCGCTCCGGCTCGCCGCCGGGCCGGGATATTCGATCACACCCAAGGCGGCCCGCCGACTCGACGAGGCGGCGGCCCGGATCTACCGCACCGGCCGGCAGAGCTGGGACGGCCGGTTCGACCTACTGGTGCTGGAGGCACCCGTCAATCGACGGGACCGGCAGCGGCTCGCCGCCAACCTGACCTTCCTCGGCTACGGCACGCTCGACGACTGCACCTGGGTGGCCACCCGACCCGGCGAGGACGTGGACGTCCTGCTCGCCGATGCGGGCGTGCGCTACGAGCGGTTCACCGCCGCCCACGCCGCCGGCACCCCCGGCGCGATGGGGATCGTCCGCCGCGCCTGGGACCTGACCGAGATCGGCCGGGCGTACGAGCGGTTCGTCGCCGAGCAGAAGCCCCTCCTGTCCGGGGTCACCGTGCGCAGCAGCGACGAGGACGCGTACGCGGCCCGATTCCGGCTCGTGCACGCGTGGCGTACCTTCCTCTTCCGGGATCCACAGCTGCCCCCGGCGCTGCTCCCCGAGCGCTGGTCGGGCGCCAGCGCGGCCAGTTTCTTCGACCGGCACGCGGCCCGGCTCCGGCCGGCCGCCGACCGGTACGTCGAGCAGTGCCTCGACAACAACAACCGCCTCGCCCGACAGAAGGGTCGTTAGAACGTGACCGAGCCGCTGCTCGTCGACCGCACCGACGCCGTCGTAACCCTGACGCTCAACCGTCCGACGGCGATGAACTCGCTCGACGTCGCGCTCAAGGAGGCGCTCCGCGACACCCTGGCCGAGCTGGAGACCGACCGGTCCTGCCGGGCGGTCGTACTGGGCGGCGCGGGCGGCTCGTTCAGCGCCGGGCAGGACCTGCGGGAGCACGTGCAGACCCTCGAATCCGCCGACCCCGACCCGCTGGCCACCGTGCGGGCCCACTACAACCCGATCGCCGCCCGGCTCGCCAACCTGCCCCAGCCGGTGGTCGCCGCGGTCCGGGGCATGGCCGCCGGGGCCGGCGCCTCGCTGGCGTTCCTCGCCGACTTCCGGATCGGCGGCCCGAAGACGAGGTTCCTGATGGCCTTCGCCGGGGTCGGGCTCGCCGCCGACACCGGCGCCTCCTGGACGCTGCCCCGGCTGGTCGGCCACGCCAAGGCCGTCGAGCTGCTGATGCTCGCCGAGCCGGTGGGCGCCGAAGAGGCCAACCGGCTCGGCCTGCTCACCAGGCTGGTGGACGACGACGAGCAGGTGCTGCCGGCCGCGCAGGAGCTGGCCGCGCGACTCGCCGCCGGGCCGACCGTCGCGTACGGGGCGATCAAGCGCCAGCTCTCCATCGCCGACGCCGGCACCCTCGCCGACGCCCTCGCGGCCGAGGCGCAGGCGCAGTCGATCTGCGGCGCCACCGCCGACCACAAGGCGGCCACCATGGCGTTCGTCAACAAGCAGAAGCCGACGTTCGAGGGCCGCTGACCGTCCGCCCCCGCAGCTCCCGGATGGCCACTCTTTCGCGGAACGTGTGGCCATCCGCCGCGGCATGAGCCTTCAGTCCGGAAAAAGGGCGCCATGCGGCGGGGCACGGGTGGATCAGTCGTCCTCTTCCGGATCCTGATTGGCCTCGGCCCCGAGCACGAAAGCCTGCATGGCCAGCTCGTCGCCGGCGGGCGAGACGAAGGCGGGCAGCTCCCGGGGGCCAAGCTCCTGGACGTACGACCAGAAGAGCCGGACCGCCTCGGCGGGCGAGGCCGCCTCGATCGGCAGGTCGAGGCTGACCAGCCAGGACCGGCGGGCCGGGGGCGGGCCGAGCCGGTCGGCCAGCTCCCGCCAGACGGCAAGGTCGAGCCCGGTCACCGGCCCGTCGAGGGCCAGGCCGTGGACCCGAACCGGCTCGTCGAGCACCCGCCGGGTGTACGTGATCACCAGCTCCCCGGGGCCGGGCTCGGACTGCGGATCGTCCGGGTCCTCCCGGGTCTCCGCGGCGGGCAGGGCGACCCGGCCGAGGGCCACCAGCCGCAGCGGCTCGTCGACCAGCACCGCGACCAGGTCACCCGGCCGCGACCGGGCCGGATGGTCCAGCCCGGTCAGCTCAAGCGTGTCGTGGTGCACCAGGCGCTCGGCCTCGTACCGCCCGGCGGGGAGCAGCACCGCCCAGGCGCCGGGCGAGGTGCCGTCGGTGCCCTCCTCGATCGTCTCGCTCGTCCGGAGCTCGGTGTCGCTCATGAACCAATCCCATCACGCCCGGCCGGTGCCGGTCCCGGCACGTCCGCCGGACGCCGCCCGGTCACGCCCGAGCCGGCTCGGTGGCGACATGGCAGCCGCCGAGGTGGTCGTCCACCATGCCGGTGGCCTGCATCAACGCGTACGCGGTGGTGGGGCCGACGAACCGGAACCCGCGCTTCTTGAGCGCCCTGGCCAGCGCGGTGGACTCCGGGGTGAGCGCCGGCACCTCGGCGAACGACCGCGGCCGGTCCGGCCGGGGCGGCGGCGCGTACGACCAGAGCAGCGCGGAAAGGCCGTCGGGCAGCTCCAGGGCGACACGGGCGTTGGCGATGGCCGCCTCCACCTTGGCGCGGTTGCGCACGATCCCCGCGTCGGCGAGCAGCCGGGCCACGTCGGCCTCGCCGTAGCCGGCGACCTTCTCGATCCGGAACTCGTCGAAGGCGAGCCGGAACGCCGGACGCTTGCGCAGGATGGTCAACCAGGAAAGGCCGGACTGGAACGCCTCCAGGGTCAGCCGCTCGTAGAGCGCGTCGTCGCCGCGCAGCGGCCGGCCCCACTCCCGGTCGTGGTAGACGGCGTAGTCCGGGGTGCTCGCCCCCCAGGCGCAGCGGGGCAGCCCGTCGGTGCCCGTCACCAGGTCAGTCACGGCGTACACGGTAGGCCAGCCCACCGACAACGGGCCGGGCCTCGCCGGTCAGGGCAGCCGGCCCTGCTCCACCAGCCGGGCGAACTTCTTCAGCGCCTGGGTGAGGCCCAACTTCGAGCCGGGCCAGAGCACCGGCCAGGCCACCCGCCCGGCGGTCCCGCCGGGCAGGTGGAACCACTCGTGCCAGACAACCTGGGTCCGGTCCCGTTCCACCGGTGTGCAGCGCAGCACGCCGGGGCCGCGCAGCAGCTTGCCGCAGTGCACCACCCCGACCTCGTACGGGGCGTCCACCCGGACCACCCGCATCTCGTCCCGCAGCACCGCCGGGCCGAGCGCGGTGACCGCCTCGACCAGGCTCCCCTCCCCGCCGTCCCCCTCGACCACGTGGACGCTGGTGAGCGGGATCCAGTCGGACTGCCGTTCCCAGTCGGTGAGCGCGGCGAAGACCTGCTCGGCGCGCGCGTTGACGATCACCGTCGCGGTGACCTCCCCGGCGCCGGGCTGGGCCGCCTCGGTGAAGCCGTCGCCCTCCGGGCCGGTCACGCCGACTCCGACCGGACCACCCCACCGTGCTCCCGGGCTCCGTCGGCGTCCGCGTCGTCGATGTTCTCGGCGGCACCGGTGGCCTGCTGGTCGCTGGGCTCGGCGGCCGAGGAGGAAGAGGCCGGCGGACGCAGGGAGACCGGCCCGTCGGCCGGCTCCCGGTCGACGGGCGCGGCGACCGGGGCGAGCGGACCGGCCGACGCCGGGACGTCGGCGGCGGGTGCCGTCTCGTCCTCGACGGCGGCCGCCGCCGGCGCGGCGGCCACTCCGGCCTCGGCGGTCAGCGCACCGACCTGGCTCGGCCCGGCGGCCGGGGAGCCGGCGGCGGGGCCGGTCCCGGCGGCCTCCTCGCGGGTGCGGCGCAGCGCGTCGGCCTCCTCGGTCCGCCCCTCGCGGAGCGCGACGACCTCGGCCTCCAGCACGCCGATCAACTCGGACTTGTAGCCGATGTCGTACGCGGCCCGCCGCATCGCCTGGTCGACCTGCGCCATCCGGTAGCCGCGCAGCGCGGTGTCGAAGCGCGCCTCGGCGACGTCCGACTCGTGCAGCGGTCGGCCGCCCGGCAGGGGTACGGCGCGGCCGTCGGGCTCGGCGGGCGCCAGGCCCGGATCGCGCCCGGAAACCAGCACCGTCACTCCGAACACCACCGCCGCGACGGTCAGTGCGACGACCAAGATGAGCAGAACCTGACCCATGGGGAGATCGTGACATGCTGGCCGGCATCGGGCGAGTCCTCCACTCACTCCGATCATGATTCGGTGCCCCGGCGTACCCGGCGGACCGGCCGAGGCGGGACCGGATAGCGTCGTGGGCGGCCGGCGGACGACCGGAGATCAGGAGGCGGGCATGGCCGGGGCGCTGCGGCTCGGTGGGCGGACGTTCTCCCCCGGTGAGCTGGTGGTTATGGCGATCATCAACCGCACGCCGGATTCGTTCTTCGACCGGGGCGCCACCTTCGCGCAGGACAGCGCGCTGCGTGCGGTGGAGCGGGCGGTGGTCGAGGGCGCGGAGATCATCGACATCGGCGGGGTCAAGGCCGGGCCGGGCGACGAGGTGGACGCGCCCGAGGAGATCCGGCGGACGGTGGACACCATCGCCGCGGTCCGGGCCGCCTTCCCCGACGTGGTCATCTCCATCGACACCTGGCGGGCCGAGGTGGCGATGGAGGCGGTGGCGGCCGGCGCCGACCTGCTCAACGACACCTGGTCGGGGGCGGATCCCGCGCTGGCCCGGGTGGCCGCGGCGACCGGTGCCGGGCTGGTCTGCTCGCACGCGGGCGGTCTCGCGCCGCGGACCCGGCCGCACCGGGCCGCGTTCGACGACGTGGTGGCCGACGTGGTCGCGACGGTGACCGGGCTCGCCGAGCGCGCGGTCGCCCTCGGCGTACGCCAGGACGGGATCCTGATCGACCCGGCGCACGACTTCGGCAAGAACACCCGCCACTCGCTGGAGATCACCCGGCGGCTGGCCGAACTCACCGACACCGGGTGGCCGCTGCTGGTCGCCCTGTCGAACAAGGACTTCGTCGGCGAGACGCTGGACCTGCCGGTACCGGACCGGCTGGAGGGCACGCTGGCCGCCACCGCCGTGTCGGCCTGGCTGGGCGCCCGGGTGTTCCGCGCCCACCAGGTACGCGAGACCCGGCGGGTGCTGGACATGGTCGCGTCGATCAAGGGGGACCGGCCGCCGGCGCTGACCCGGCGCGGCCTGGCCTGAGCACTCGACAACTCCTGTGCGGCGTCAGGTCCAGCGGAGGATGTTCTTGCGCCAGGCGTAGAGGATGCCGAGCGCCACCACGGCGATGAAGACCGCCATCTCCACCACGGTGGTCAGGCCGAACCCGGGCCGGTCGAAGACCAGCGCCCAGGGGAAGAGGAAGACCGCCTCCACCGCGAACAGCACGTACAGGTACGCGTAGACGTAGTAGCGGATCTGCATCTGCGCCCAGTCGCCGCCGACCGGGTCGAGACCGCACTCGTAGCTGGCCCGCTTGCCCCAGGGGTCGGCCGGACGGCCAGGACGCAACACCCGGTTGGCCGAGAACGCCGTGACGAAGAAGACAACGGCGGCGAGCAGCAGGAGACCGAGCGTGGCGTACGAGCCGAGGTAACCGGTCACGGCCGGCAGCCTACCGGTCCGGCCGTCGGTCCTGGCACCCGCGACTGGCCCGTGCCGCCCGTGTCCGCGCGGTGATGTGAATTACGAGCAGCGGCACTTAACGCCACAAATCCGGGCATACAGTAGCCCGATCGGGTCCCACACGTCGGACCTCCACCAAGGTTGCCCTAACGGGGCGACGTAGGCTCTGACGTGAGAAACGGAGCGGGCCGAGCCAGGGACGGACGGCCGGCGGCAACAGCGCGTCTAGGAGGGCATGTGGCCGGACAAGGCGGGGTCACCATCATGTTCAGCCGCCCGTGCGACGGAGCTGAACGAAGCGAGGTACGGGCGTGACCAAGCAGATCCGTCAGCTGGACCGGGTGGTGATCCGGTTTGCCGGTGACTCGGGCGATGGTATGCAGCTCACCGGCGACCGGTTCACGTCGGAGACGGCCCAGTTGGGCAATGACATCTCGACGTTGCCGAATTTCCCGGCGGAGATCCGGGCCCCTGCGGGCACGTTGCCGGGTGTGTCGAGTTTCCAGGTGCACTTCGCCGATTACGACATCCTGACACCAGGGGATGCCCCGAACGTGCTGGTGGCGATGAACCCGGCGGCGTTGAAGGCGAACCTGGTGGATCTGCCGCGCGGGGCGGACATCATCGTCAACACCGATGAGTTCACCAAGCGGAACCTGACCAAGGTCGGCTACCCGTCCAGCCCGCTGGAGGACGGCTCGCTCGACGGGTATGTGGTGCACCCGGTGGCGTTGACGTCGATGACGATCGGCGCGTTGGCTGAGCACGCGGTGTCGAAGAAGGACGCGGAGCGGGCGAAGAACATGTTCGCGCTCGGCCTGCTGTCCTGGATGTATTCGCGGCCGTACGAGTCGACGCTGCGGTTCCTGGAGCGCAAGTTCGCCGCCCGGCCCGAGTTGGTGGCGGCGAACGTGGCCGCGTTCCGGGCGGGCTGGAACTTCGGCGAGACCACCGAGGACTTCTCCGTCCGGTACGAGGTGAAGCCGGCGCGGATGCTGCCGGGCACCTACCGGAACATCACCGGTAACCAGGCGCTGTCGCTGGGTCTGGTGGCCGCGGGGGTGCGCTCGGGGCTGCCGGTGTTCCTCGGGGCGTATCCGATCACGCCGGCGTCGGACATCCTGCACGAGCTGAGCAAGCACAAGCGCTTCGGCGTGGTCACCATGCAGGCCGAGGACGAGATCGCCGCGGTGGGCGCGGCGCTGGGCGCCTCCTACGGCGGCTCCCTGGGGGTGACCACCACCAGCGGTCCCGGCGTGGCGCTCAAGGGTGAGACGATCTCCCTGGCGGTGGCGTTGGAGCTGCCGCTGCTGATCGTGGACGTGCAGCGGGCCGGCCCGTCGACGGGCATGCCTACCAAGACCGAGCAGGCCGATCTGAACATGGCCCTGTACGGCCGGCACGGTGAGGCCCCCGTCGCGGTGATCGCCCCCCGCTCCCCGGCGGACTGCTTCTACGCCGCCCTGGAGGCGGCGCGGATCGCGCTCACGTACCGCACCCCGGTGATCCTGCTGTCCGACAACTACGTGGCCAACGGCTCCGAGCCGTGGCTGCTGCCCGACGTGGAGTCGCTGCCCGATCTGCGGGTGGACTTCGCCACCAGCCCCAACGGCGAGGACGGCACCACGTTCCTGCCGTATCTGCGGGACCCGCAGACCCTGGCACGGCCGTGGGCGGTCCCAGGCACCCCCGGGCTGGAACACCGGATCGGCGGCCTGGAGAAGGCCGACAAGACCGGTGACATCTCCTACGACCCGGCCAACCACGACTTCATGGTCCGCACCCGCGCGGCCCGCATCGAAACCATCCCGGTGCCGGACGTGGAGGTGGAGGACCCTGACGGTGACGCCCGGGTCCTCGTCCTCGGCTGGGGTTCCACCTACGGGCCGATCGGCGCGGCCTGCCGCAGCCTGCGCCAACGTGGCCTGCCCGTCGCGCAGGCCCACCTGCGGCATCTGGCGCCGATGCCGGCCAACCTCGGCGAGGTGCTGGCCGCCTACGACCGGGTGGTCATCCCCGAGATGAACCTCGGCCAGCTCGCCCACGTCATCCGCGCCAAGTATCTGGTCGACGCGATCGGCTACAACCAGGTCCGCGGCCTGCCGTTCACCGCGGCCGAGCTGGAGACGATGCTGGAAGAGGTCTGCAAGAATGTCTGAGCCCGTCGCCCTCAAGCTCACCGCCAAGGACTTCAAGTCCGACCAGGAAGTGCGCTGGTGCCCCGGCTGCGGTGACTACGCCATCCTCGCGGCCGTCCAGGGCTTCATGCCGGAGCTGAACATCCCCCGCGAGCGGATCGTGTTCATCTCCGGGATCGGCTGCTCGTCGCGTTTCCCGTACTACATGAACACCTACGGGATGCACTCCATCCACGGTCGCGCGCCGGCGATCGCCACCGGCCTGTCCGCCACCCGACCCGACCTGTCCGTCTGGGTCGTGACCGGCGACGGCGACGCCCTGTCCATCGGCGGCAACCACCTCATCCACGCGCTGCGCCGCAACGTCAACCTCAAGATCCTGCTGTTCAACAATCGGATCTACGGCCTGACCAAGGGCCAGTACTCACCCACCTCCGAAGTCGGCAAGATCACCAAGTCGACCCCGGTCGGCTCGGCGGACGCCCCGTTCAACCCCCTGTCCCTGGCGCTGGGCGCGGAGGCCACCTTCGTCGCCCGCACCATCGACTCCGACCGCAAGCATCTGCAGTCGGTGCTGCGGGCCGCCGCGCAACACCAAGGCTCCGCGTTCGTGGAGATCTACCAGAACTGCAACATCTTCAACGACGGCGCCTTCGACCCGCTCAAGGAGCCGGCCACCCGCGACGACCACCTGATCCGGCTGGAGCACGGGCAGCCGATCACGTTCGGCAAGGACGGCGAGCACTGCGTCGTCCACCCGCCGGGCGGCTTCGGGCTGGAGGTCCGGGACACCGCCACCACCCCGGCCGACCAGATCGTGGTCCACGACGCAGGCGTCACCGACCCCGCGTACGCCTTCGCCCTGTCCCGGCTGCCGGGGCTGGACCTGCGTAACACGCCCATCGGCGTGTTCCGCTCCGTCGCCCGCCCCGCCTACGACAGCGTGGTGCAGGAACAGGTCGCCACCGCGAAGGCGAAGACCGACGAGACCCCGGAGCAGCAGCTCGCCGGCCTCCTCGCCAGCGGCGACACGTGGACCATCATGTGATCCGCTGATCATGCCGAAGGCGGCCGACCCCGACCGGGGCGGCCGCCTTCCGCGTTCTGACGTCAGACGCCGGCGGTCTGGGGACGGTCGTCGCGGACGTACACGATCATGTCGCCGGTCTCGATCTCCGCGCCGGCCCGGTCGGTGAGCGTCACCACCCGGCCCCGGCGGACCAGGGCGATGACCAGCGAGTCCAGCTCGCGCGGCGACCGGCCCACCTCGTCGCGGTCGGCCGAACGCATGGCCAGCGCCATGCCCTGCCCGGGGGTGAGCAGATCCTCCACCACGTCGATCAGCGGCGGGGCGGAGGTGGAGAGCCCGAGCAGCCGGCCGGCGGTCGCCGAGGAGACGATCACGTGGTGCGCGCCGCTCTGCTTGAGCAGCGGCGCGTTCTCCGCCTCGCGTACGGCGGCGATGATCCGGACCTGGCCGGCGGTGAGCTGCCGGGTGGTGAGCGCCACCATCACCGAGGCGTCGTCACTGTCGGTCGCGATGATCACCGCCTTGGCCGTCCGTACGTGTGCCTCTTCCAGCACCGCCGAGCGGGTCGCCGAGCCGTCGACGGTGACCAGCCCGGCCGAGGTGGCCTGCCGCAGCGCGGCGCCGTTCCGCTCCACCACCACGATCCGGGACTTGTCCATCCCGTTCTCGAGCAGCGCGGAGACGGCACTGCGGCCCTTGGTGCCGTAGCCGCAGATGATCACGTGGTCCTTCACGGTCCTCCTCCACCGGATCAGGCGACGGCCGTTCCGGTACTGGTCGGTCAGGACTTCCAGGGTGGTGCCGACCAGGATGATCAGGAAGAGCACCCGGGCCGGGGCGACGAACAGCACGTTGGCCAGCCGCGCCGATTGGCTGGCCGGGGTGACGTCGCCGTAGCCGGTGGTGGAGAGCGAGACCACCGAGTAGTAGAAGCAGTCGAGGAGGGTCAGCCCGCCCTCGTTGTTGCCGTCGTGGTAGCCGTCCCGGTCCAGCCAGACCACCGCCACGGTGGCGCAGACCAGGACCACCGCGGCGGCCAGACGCAGGCTGAGCGCGCGCAGTGGCGCCCGCCGGTGCGCCGGAAAATGGATCACCGTCGGTCCTGCCCCGCCGCCGTCGCCTGCACGTGGACAAGATAGCGGGTACGCCGCTCTCCCCCCGTCGGGGTGTCGGTCGCCGTGACCACCGGGCCAGCGGTAGCTGGCACGCCGGGCGGTCGACCTGGCAGTGACCGGGACCGGCCCGGTGCGCCGGCCGCGCACGCGGCATGATGGGACTCCGGGGGGACGACGACCGCGAGGAGGCCCGCATGTCCTTGCTGCGACGCGTGATCGGCGGAGTGCTGCGCCGGATGCGGCAGCGGCAGGGCCGCACGCTGCGCGAAGTCGCCAAGGCGGCCGGCGTCTCGCTGCCGTACCTGTCGGAGGTGGAGCGCGGACGCAAGGAGGCCTCCTCCGAGGTGCTCGCGGCGATCTGCCGGGCGCTCGGGATCAACCTCTCCGACCTGCTTGAGGAGGCCCGGGACGAGCTGCGCCGGGGCGAGCAGCGGATCATCGCGCCGCCCGGCGTGGCCCTAGCCCAGGTGGACCGGGCACCGGCGGTGCGTGGCGCGCGCACCGGCCCGCAAGCGCGGGTCGGCGGTGGGCCACGGCTGCACGTCACCCGGCGTCCCGCCACCCCCACCCCGCTGCTCGGTGGGGCGCTGCGGCTGCCGGCCACCGGGCCGACGCCCGTCGGCCCGGTGATCGGGTACGCGACGCCGACGGCCATCGGGACGGGCACCAGGATCTGGCTGATCCCCTCCCCGCCGGCCGGGCGCCGTCGTCCGCGTACCTCGGTCGCACTGGCCCGGCGACGGGCCCGGCCCGGCCGGCGACGGCTGGCCGCCGCGTAGGCCCGCCCGGTTCTGCCCACGGCAAATCTGCCGCCGGCAGAAGTGCTGGTCTCGGGGCCGCCGCCGACCGGAGGCTGGAGACCGCCGGTTGCCGGGCGGCCCGTCGCCCGCCGGGGGCACGGAGGGTGGTCAGGTCATGGGGTACGGCATCTGGATGTTGGACGGCGGTCAGCCGTCCTTCGGCGACCAGGTCTTCGAACGGCTGCTCAAGGAGCGCATCATCTTCCTCGGCACCGAGGTCACCGACGCCTCGGCCAACCAGATCTGCGCGCAGATCCTGCTCCTCGCCGCCGAGGATCCGGAGCGGGACATCTTCCTCTACATCAACTCGCCGGGCGGCTCGGTGAGCGCCGGAATGGCGGTCTACGACACCATGCGTTACGTCAAGAACGACGTGGCGACCCTGGCGCTCGGGATGGCCGGCTCGATGGGGCAGTTCCTGCTCTGCGCCGGCGCCGCCGGCAAGCGCTTCGCGCTCCCCCACTCGCGGGTCATGATGCACCAGCCGTCCGGCGGGATGGGTGGCACGGCCGCCGACATCACCATCCAGGCGGAGAACATGCTGCACGTGAAGCGGACCATGCAGGAGCTGATCGCCCGGCACAGTGGGCACACGCTGGACGAGATCCAGACCGACTGGGACCGGGACCGCTGGTTCACCGCCGAGCAGGCCCGCGAGTACGGCCTGATCGACCGGGTCATCACCCGCGCCGAGCAGCTTCCGGCCTGACGGCGGCCTGGCGGACGGCACGGGGCGGCCGGCGGGGCGAACGCGACGGCGGCCGGCGGGACGGTCCCCCGCCGGCCGCCCGCGCCCGACTCACGGGTAGCTGATCACCGGGCTGGTGCCGTCTGAGGTTGGGCCCTCAGCAGGCGCTCTGCCCTGCTACGCGGGCTCCGTACGCCGCTTCACCAGGCTGTCGACGAGGACCTCGACGTAGTCGGCCGTCTCTTCCCAGCAGGTCACGGAGTGACACTGGATGCCCATCGCCTTGACCGGGTAGTCGTTGCCGCCGTGGTCCAACCGGTCACCGACGAAGAGCACGTTGTCGTGCTTCAGGTCCAGGCACTCGAGCAGCTTGCGCATGCCGTACGCCTTGTCCACGCCCTTGCGGGTGACGTCGATCGACGTGGAACCGCCGCCGCGGACCTCCAGGTCGGGCAGCTTCGCGGCGACCGTATCCCGCAGCCGCTGCTTCTTGCTGCCGTCCGGGTCCCAGCCGTACTTCTCGGCGGGCGGGGCGGACTGGCCCAGCGCGGAGAAGGTGATCTGGCTGCCCCGGTCCTCGATGATGTCCCCCCAGGTCTTCGCCTCCCAGAGGTCGAGCGCCTTCGCCGACTCGGTGAGTGCCGCGACGACGCGAGCCTTGTCCGCCTCGCTCAGGTCCTCGGCGTAGATCAGCCGCCAGTCACCGTCCTGCCACCGGAGATACCGCGTGCCGCAGGTCGGCATCAGGTGCAACCGGCGCAACTTGTCCTCGGCAAGATCGAGGTGGGCCAGCACCTGCGCCTCGAACTGCTCGAACCGGCCACCGGAGATGATCAGGACGTCCACCTCGCCCAGCAGGTGGCCGAGGAGTTCCGCCATCCGACCATCGATCTGAGACTTGGAGACAGCCAGGGTGTCGTCCAGGTCGAACGCCACCACTCGAAGATCATTCATCAAGTACCACCATGTCTCGCGAGCAGGCCAGGACTTAGCAGGGTACCGACGGTGACCATCCGCCAGCCGCGAGCCCCGAGCGTCACGCTGAGCAGTCCCTCCTCGCGGAGGGTAGCAGCGGACCGAGTTGGCTCGGGCCCGGACGAGTGGGTCCGCAGTCGATCGGCGTCACGACGCGCCGCCGAAACCTGGCCAGCCGGGCGAGCCGACACACGCCTCGTTGCCTTCGGGCCAACACCCCGCGTGGGCATCGCTCACCAGACGTCCGCCGGCCGCGACCGCCGCGATCCGGGCCGGGGGCCGCCAGCAGCGGGCAGGTAAGTCCCGGAAGGCGGAACCGCGATCGTTGATCAAGGGTGTGACCTGGTGCCCCCGGCAGGATTCGAACCTGCGAACACACGGTTTAGGAAGTGTCGACAGGGCCGGAAGTCACACGCAGCGACCTGGCTTGACCTGCGCCGCCATGCCAGCCGCCACGTCCAGGAGCTGACCGCCGTTGACCCTCGGGTCCCGTCTCAACGGGCACGCCCGCACTCCCCTGCCTTGCAAAGATCAAGACCACTGTCGGCCGGCGTCGGCTACTACGGCCGGCTACTGGCCCACGGATGGCCCGTCGGCATTCGCGTGGTCTTCGCTCTACGAGTGGGTGTAGCGACAACGGTGGCCGATCCCTATAGTTCGCGATCATGGAACAGTCTGTCGCAGCCGTTCTCCTCTACGTCCTGGGCCTGTTCGTCCTCTACTGGGTGATTCGCCTGGCTGTCCGGCATGCGATCCACGACGGCGACAGGCGCCGGTCACGTGGTGAATCGTGAACGTCGGGGAACCGCCGCAGCCGGAGCATCCGAGCGGCGAAGAGAAGGTAGGACGTGCCATGACCGGTCAGCTCTCCGAGAATCAGCGAAGGTACAACCCTCTGGCGATCATGGCCTGCTGCATGGGCCTGGTTCCGCTGCTGTACATCAGCGCGGGCTATGCCGAGCTGATAGACCTGGATATCCGACTTCTAATCCCTGTGCTGCTGCTCGGCGTCAGCGCGGTTGCCGTAGGCACAGTGGGACTGAAGCAGATCAAGACGACTGGCCAACGTGGTCGCGGTCTGGCGATCGCCGCGTGCGCGGCTGGCACAGCCGTGTTTGCGGCCCAGGCCTTCTCCTTCGTGTATCTGATGGTGGTGGGCTGGTCGCCTGCCGGCTGCGGCCCACCCGACCCCTGCTGGTGAGTCGTGAACGTCGGGGCCTTGACTTCAGCGAACGTCGATGTTGCAGACCGGCAAAGCTAGCGGATGCTGGGTCGCGGATTCCCACGGCGTTCTGATGGCCGCTCGTCGGCTCGGGCACGCCAATGCCAGCGTGACGACCCGCCACTACGCCCGTGCCGTCGATGGGCGAGACGCTGAGGTCGCTCAGCCCTTGGACGCGAGCAGGGCGAAGGTGACGAGGCGATCGGGCACGCAGCGGGCACGCAAGCCCCGGAAGGCGGAGCAGTGATCGTTGATCAAGGGTGTGACCTGGTGCCCCCGGCAGGATTCGAACCTGCGACACACGGTTTAGGAAACCGATGCTCTATCCCCTGAGCTACGAGGGCGCGAGGGCCTAGTCTAGCGACCTGGGCGTTCACCTGGGGTGGCAGGGAGTGGCCCACGTTCGCCCACGTCACCCGCACCCCTGTTCTCCCAGCCCAGGACCACACCCCGAGCACACGAACCCCGGTTTGCGACCGGCGGTCGGCCACGGTGACCCGCACTGGCACCGGTTGACCCGGGTTGGCATCCGCTGGAGAGCACACACCCCGCACATCATGCAAGATCATGGTACGCCGCCCGCTCTACCGGCCCGGGATCCGCCTGCCGGCAGGAACGCGCCTCGGCGGCAAACCTCCGCGGGCTTCGAGCGCTGATTCAGGCCACAACGCGGATGCCGGGCCAGCGTTCAGCGGGGCGGTAACGGGCGAGTCTTTGCCGGGCGATCTCCGGGCTGACTCTGGTCGGGTTTACGCCGCCACACCCCGTCGAGCACGACGTCCCGCACGGCCGACGGATCGAACCCGTCGCCGTACCGCTCACGCCACACCATCTCGCGAAGGACGCCAGCGCCCCCGACCCAGGTGTCCGGCAGCCCGCCCCATCACCCCGTCCCCGACCCCGACGCCGACGCCGACGCCGACGCCGAGACTCCCGGACGACGCCCAACGTCCGGGTCAACCACGGTCTGCGCCGAACCAGCCCCCGCAACTCGTCCTCGCGCACGCTCCCACCCCCCACGTCGTCCTGCCACGTGCCGACCCGACCGACCAGCGTCTCACCGTCAGGCCCAGGTCGTCGCGTCGGTTCTGAACGAATGCGAGCACCAGTTCCTGTCCCGAGTCGCCTGTTCAGGCGAACAGCCGGCCAAGGAGAGCACCCTGGCCGGACTGCAGGACGTGCGCGGACCTCAGCGGTATCCAGAAGCACTCGAATCGAGTGGGTTCCTGCTCACCGTCGTGCTCTTCCTGGCTCGTCACCGAGCAGGCGCCGGTCCAGCGAGTTCCAACTGGAAGACGTGACGATGCTGGATCTCGAACCACTCGCGCTCTGACAGCGTTGCGTTCACCATCGTGGCGGCGGGGCAGCGCCGACCTGGCGAACGCCGGCTCCCGGCTGGCTCACCAGTTCGCGCTGATCGCCGACCTCACCCTGTTCCTGGCGTCCATGGTGGTCTTGTTCTCCGCCACCCGCTCCACCCGCCGCTGACGGGCCGCCCTCGGGCGGGGAGATAGACAACACCCCACCCGGAACGTCGGGCGTGTCGCCCACCCGGATGCGGCAGGCTTGACCCCCGACCCGCGCTCGACGAGGAGGCCACCCGCATGTCCGATCGCACCATCGCCGCCGACGACCTCGCGAAGGTCCTGGAAGACCACCCGAAGCTCAGCGCCGAGGGCTACGACCACCCGGACGTCCGGCAGCCCGACAAGCTCGTCGGCTCCCGCGACAACCTGACCCGCCGGCTGGACGAGGTGCAGGCCGCCTACGACTGGATCACCACCCTGCGCCGGGTCCGGATCACCCGCGGCACCGCCAGCAGCTACGGACTCAAGCACGAGGGTGAGCGAGCCGGCATCAGGTACGTCACGAACGGGGCGATGATCGCCGCCGCGTACCTGGCCGGCGTCACCGTCAAAGTCGTCCCCGGTGACCCGAACCCGAAGCTGGGTGTAACCACCGCCCGGCGGAAGCCGAAGCCCGTGCCGGGCAGCTTCGCGGCGTGGCTGGCGGGGCAGGTCGACCACAACGACCCGGTCGGTGACCTGGCCCGCGACGCCGCCGAGGACGACGGCTGGCCGGTCGACGGGGACTACCGGGTGTACTACGACTACCTGAACTCGGTGCACGCCATCGACGGGGCGATGCGGTCACTGCGCACCGCGTGGACCGCCTTCTCGGGCAGCGAGCCGGAAGACCCGTACGGCGACGACGAGTGACCCGCTGCGGGTCCGGCGGGAACGGCTGGCCGAACACGCTGGACGTTCCCGCCCACCGCTGGCCCGGCGTGTCCGGAACCCACGATCACCAGCCGCGGCAGCAGAGCGCCGCCGAGCAGTTCCGCGTCGAGCTCGACCGCCGAGGCATCGCCCCCCGACCCCGAGGTGCGGGAGTGGGCGCGCGAGCAGATCGCCGCCAAGGAACCATGCACCGTCAGCACAATCGTAGGCCCGACACTCGGCGCCTTCTGCTGCTGGCTCTCATCGGCACCCCGCCGGCGTCGGCGCGTCCCTCGCGAGCGGCGAGCCCGCCCACGCCGCCGACCACCCGCCCCGCGTCGAGCGGCCGGGGGCCTGCTCTACCGGGTGCTCGACGTGCCCGACCGGATCCTCGCGCCCGGCAAGGCGACGCCGTCCGCGGGCAAGCCGCGCCAGCCAGTGCGTTCCACCGTGGACCGGGTCGTCGACGTCGTCGCCCAGTCCCTTACCAAGACGAGCGTTAGTTTCTTGACCGTTGATGGTGGTTTCGGTGTTATGCCCTGATATAGGCAAGGTGCGGGTCGGCGAAGAACCCGCGCACGATCTGGGGCATCTTCTGTAGGCGCCGCAGGGCGCCGATAGCGAGGCGTTTCATCTCCGCCTGACTCGTGGGGACGGCGCGTTTGATCCGGTCGTGCTTCACGTTCTTCCACGCCCACTCGTCGGGGTTGAGTTCCGGGGAGTAGCCGGGGAGGAAGAACAGCTTCAGTCGCCCGTCGGTGGACTCCACGTACTGCGAGGTTTCCTTTGCCCGGTGGGCGGGGTGCCCGTCCACGATCAAGAACACCGGACCGTTTGCATCGGCCAGGAGCCGATTGCAGAAATCGATGAACCGGCCGGCGTTCAACGTGCCTTCGAACACCTGGAACCGCAACAATCCTTTGGCGTTGACCGCCGAGATCATATTGATCGACTTGCGTTCGCCAGTGGCGACGACGACCGGGGTCTGCCCGATCCGTCCCCACGTGGTACCGGCGTGGTGGTCCGTGCGGATGCCGGCCTCATCAGCGAAGAAGACCTCCGCGCCAGCCGCAGCGGCCTCCGCCTTGATCGCCGGGAAGGTCTCCTGCTTCCATGCCCGCACCTTTTCCGGGTCCTGCTGATAGGCCCGGTACAACGGCCGTTGCGGCGACAGGCCGAGCTTTTTCAAGATCCGACCAACGGTCGGCAGCGACAACCGCACCCGGAAATGACGCTTGATCAGGTCCCGCACCAGCTGACGGGTCCACAACGCGAACCCGAACGTATGCGCCCGTGGATCCGATCCCACGATCCACGTGTACACCCGCATCATCTGCTCATCGCTGAGCGCCGTCGGCCGGCCCGAGGCGAACTTGGTCGACAACGCCTCCAGCCCACCTTCACGGAAGGTCTTCTGCCAGGCGAACACCGACCCGCGACTGACCCCCAGGGCCTCGGCGACATCCTCAGCCCGCCACCCGTTCTCCATCAACTGGACCGCCCGGATACGTTCCTCGTGCGTCGATCTGCGGCCCTTCTTCGCCATTCGACCATTGTGTCATGTCCAGCATGGATAGTCTAGAAACTTACGAACTCCCTAGTAAGACCACCGCGTTCGATCGCCCCCAAGTCCTCACGTCGACGCGGTCCTGCCGAGCGCGAGTCCCACCGCCCTGTTGGGGAAACCGGCACGACCTCGGCCGCGAGCCCGAGGGCCGCCCCCCGTTCGAGTCGCGTGACCGTCCTCAGTCGCTGCGTAGGAAAATGTTGATGAAGACGAGAAGCTACGGCCTGCATCGCACGGCAGTGCCGGTAGCGGCACGCTGACCTGGACCTCCACGAATGGCAGAGCCACCGTGATTCGGGATCGTGCGTCGGTGGACCGGCGCGCCGAGCCGCTCGCTCCACTGTTTCACTGCCTCATTGAGTCCGGCCATGATGTCGTCGATGGTGCGAGGTCAGCGACGTGGTCGGACGCCGTCGGACGGAGCGTCCAGAATGCACGGGTCGATCGCGCCGCGGCCTGTGCACGATGCGGCTGGCCTCACACTTCCTGCCCTCGGCCGGTCGCAGCCTGCACGACGGCGCGGGCGTCATGCAGCGGCGTTGGCGAAATCATTTCGATGGCTTACTAGCTGTTGTGGATTTTTGTGCGCGCACGGTGTCGATTACGACTGCGCTAAGTGCGTCTTGTTTCGCCCCGTCCAGGAACGCGTTAGCCCAGGGTTGGGTGTCTTCGACGCGCGCCGCTATCGCAAATATATCCGTCCTATAGGCGTCAGGACATCTTCTGAGTAGCGCATTTGCGTCAGCAGGGCTTAGCTTGCCGCGAAGAGCCCCGAGCCTTGCCGCCTCGATACGCGCCAACCAGTCACTGTCGTCAGTTCGCATAATAGACAAGGCTTCGTCTAAAATTCTGTCGCTCACCTTGTCGGACGCGCGACTGAGAACCCGATACAGCCAACCGTACTGCCAGCCGAGCAGGAAGCCTGCGTGCGTAAGTGGGATCTCGACTGCGCGAACTACTTCGGTAGGGTTTGCATCTACCACCGAGAGGAGGTAGCTGCAGACGTTCTGAGTCTCCTCGGGAAATACCGTGAGAAGTTCGGCGGCATGGTTGATCGCAACGGATGAGCGAGCTGCGGCAAGGCGGCGCAAGCAGAAAACCAGTCTCGCGTGCCATATTTCCCGAGTGAGGGCGTTCGCTTTGCCAGGGCGACGTCTCATCGCATCGCGAAAAATCTCCTCCACAACTTCTGTGATGGAAGGTGCGATGTGGTCCTTGAGCTTCTCCAGGACCTCGTCGATGTCGATCTCCTGGTGGTACCAGAAGCTCCATTGAGTGTCCTCGTCGACACCGGCGGCCTCCATCAACTGAGCAAGATCGTCCGGTTCTCCGTGCTTGATGGCGTCTCGCCTGGCCTGTGCCATCCGCTGGGTGAATTCGGTCCTCGCCTTCTCGAGGTCTGCCAAATGACCTTCGTAAGTTGCGAGCTTGAGCACTCGCACCTTGCTCGCATTCATCAAGAGACCGGCACGACGGAGAGCTTCCTCTGTGACGCTTAGAGCTTGTCGGGCCTCTGGCCACGTCGGCACGCTAATGCGCATGTCGTCCCCATGACGAACGTACGGAAGGCTCGTTCGTCGAATGGACGCGTCCGAGTCGGCCAGGTAGAGAGTCGCGAGCGGGTCTGAGGTAGCAATCCCCTGAGGTAGCCCTCGCCTCTTCCCCATGACATCCCGAAGGAAAGATGCGAGGGCGTCCACTAGTGGCCGGCCGACGCCAGCCCGGACTAGTTCGGATGACAAACGACCATGCTCGACGGACTCATAGAAGCCGGCAACGTCTGCGATCACGACGTAGCCACCGCCTTGCGCCAACGGTGCTCTTTCGAATTCGTCCCATCGCTTATCGGAAGTCACGCCTCTCGGCCACAGGACTACGTCGCGAGACACCAAGAATGCTTCGATCTTCTGTCTCATCGGTTCAACGAGGGCTTCGAATACTATCCGATCTTGTAGCGTGAGTAGCATCGCGGGTCGGGTAGCAAAGCGGGTCTTGGGCACGAACACAGTACTGCCAGCACTAGGCGTGTAGTCGCCGGCGCGTAGCCGATCATCGAGGGCTGCCGTAAATCGTGTAGCTAGACGCCCTGCGACTTTGTCGTCTTCCCTGGGGGGAAGCATATCGTTAGTACGTCCGACGCGAGCCAGAGCAGCAAGCAGATCGGATCCTTCGAGCGCCTTAGATATGGGGTGGTCCGGCATCAGGACTCCTCGTCGAGAGGCAGGCACCGCCTCACCGCTGGATGGAGGTGATAACCGGTCAATGATACGGGGTCCGGCCACACGGCAGGCGCCCCCGCCTACTCAGTGCAGCGCGGCTGCCGGTCCCAACAGGAGGTTCGCGCCTGCGGGTGCCGAAAACCTCATCCGTCCTGGTCGCGGCCCTCTTGAACTGGGATCAGAACGCCGCGCAGCCTCAAACCCGCTCAGCCCGATGCACCGGCTGATCGACGTTGAGCGGTACGCGAGAATGACCCTTTGTGCTGTTGCGACTGGCCTACCTCGGTGTGACCAACACGCTCGCGCTGCTACGGCTGCTACCGATGAGCGACCGGGACAAAGACGCCGGGATCCTCGCGCTACGCCACCAGATCACCGTCCTGCAGCGGCAGATGCACGGCGAGAAGGTCCGGTTCACGCAGGCCGACCGAGCGTGGCTGGCTGCACTTCTACACCGGCTACCCAGAGACGTCCTTCGCAACCTGCGGCTGCTGGTCCGTCCGGAGACCGCGCTGCGCTGGCACCGTGACCTGATCGCCCACCGACACGCCAGAATCTCCCGACCCCGGCGGGCCGGCCGGCCACGTACCGTGCGGTCAATCCGCCGGCTGGTGCTACGCCTGGCCCGCGAAAACAGCACCTGGGGATACCGCCGCATCCACGGCGAACTGGTCGTCCTGGGGGTGAAGGTCGCCGCCTCCACCGTCTGGGAGATCCTCCAGCAGGCCGGCATCGACCCGGCACCCCAGCGGACCAGCACCACTTGGGCGACGTTCCTGCGCTCGCAGGCGCAGGCCATCATCGCCGCCGACTTCTTCGACACGACAACGTTGACCGGCGCCCGCCTGTACGTCCTTGCGGTCATCGACCACGCCACCCGCCGGGTCCGGATCCTCGGCGCCACCGCTCATCCGACCGCCGGCTGGGTTGCCCAGGCGGCCCGGAACCTGGTGATGGACCTTGAGGACGTCGGATCCCAGGTGAAATACCTGATCCGGGATCGAGACGGCAAGTACCCGACCATGTTCGACATGATTCTCGCCGACGCCGGGATCAGCATCATGCTAAGCGGTTTCCGGATGCCCCGCATGAACTCGATCATGGAACGCTGGATCCAAGCCTGCCGCCATGAACTGCTCGACCGGACCCTCATCTGGAACCACGCCCACCTGATACACGCTCTCCGCGAGTACGAACACCACCACAACCAGCATCGGCCTCACCGGGGCATCGCGAACGCCCGACCGCTGCGTCCGCTGCCCAAACCGATCACCGATCCCGCAACGCTGACACGCCTGAACGTTCGTCGGCGCGACCGGCTCGGCGGACTCCTCCACGAATACGAGAACGCTGCCTGACCAGCGCGGATGAGGTTCTCGGCACCTGCAGGGTCGACGGCACACGGGATGGCAAAGGACTGGGCCTGGTCTGGGTTTCTTGTACCGCCCTATCGCGAAGCAGTACCGTGCACCCCCGTCTCCGCCTGCGTATTCAGAAGCTCGTCTGCTATCGCTTGGAGGGAAGATGGATGAAATCCGGCTAAAGTGAGCAAGCATGTGTCCCAGCTGGGAGTCTGCAACAATTCGGCGATCAAGCGTTGTGCACGGCCCGTCTCGACCTGTGCTGTTAATGCCTCCAATGCTGTCGCCTGCTGACTCGGAACCCTTAGTGAGCAAGCAATCTCCTCAGCCCGCTCTAGATTTCCGGCTGCTATTTCGACTCGTGCAGCATGAGCCAACGCTTTTTCCTGCTCGTCGATTTCGATGAGGGTGCGGGCGACACTTTCGGCCCGTTCGTTTAGCGCTCTCGCTCGCTCAGGGTCACCCGCATGGGCTATTGCCTCCGCAACGTATGCCAGTGCCTCCGCCTGTTCCGATGGTTCCGTGATGGAATCTGCGATGACCTGCCCCCGATCGAGGTTACCAATGGCCGACACGACTCTTGCGATATCAACCATTAAACGCGCGCGGTCATATCGATCACCGATAGAGTGGCTGATCTCCTCTGCACGGTCTGCCAGAGTTCTGGCACGGTCCGTATCATCGGCCTGGGCTGCCACCTCCCCAACGTCGATCAGAGCCCATGCCCGCTGGAACGGGTCGGCAAGTGAGTTGCTGATGGCCTCAGCTCGATCAAAATTCCCGGCCTCGGCAATTGCCTCGGCAACATTGCCTAGGGCTCGGTCTTGCGTCTCTGGTTTGATCCTAGAGCGGGCGATAGTCTCAGCGCGTTCGGTGAGGCCCAAGGCGCGATCAGAATCACCGGCCCAAGCAGCCTCCCGCGCGATGCCGGCAAGTGCCCATGCCTGCTCGAACGGTTCGGCAATTAAGTCGACAATGGCCTCGGCCTGGTCGATACTGCCGATCTCGGCGGTCGCCACTGAAATGTCCCGCAACAGTCGTGACAGTTGAAAAGAGTCAGCCGTCGTTAGGGCAACTTCTTTGGCCTGTTCGGTTAGGGCATGTGCTCGACCGAAGTCGCCGGCCTCAGCTGTCGCTACTGCGACTCTCGTCAGCAGTCGTGTCCATCGATAGGGCGAGGTGTTAGAGCGAGCGGCTCTTTCTGCCTCTTCGGCCAGCCTGCGGGCCTGGTCGATGTTGCCCGACTCTGCGACGACCAAGGCGACATCGCTCAGTGCCGGCGCCCGATCGATGCCCACAACCTGAGCGCAGACGATAGTCTCTACGCGTTCCGCAGTGGCGCGGGCACTGTCGAGATCTCCCTGGTTGACGTATGCGCGTGCTATGGCGCATAGCACTCGTGCCTCAGAGTTCAGATCGATGATTGATTCTTGCGTGCACAGTTCGAAGATGGACTTCGCGACGCTCTCCGCCTTACTCACGTTGCCGATGTTGGCGGATGTGCATGCAATAAGAGATAGAGCCCAGAGGCGCTCGAGGGGGAATGTGACGGAGCTAGCGAACGCATCCGCTTGCTGGATAAGGGTGTAGGCCCAGTCCAAGTCACCCGTCGCAGCTGCTGCCCGTCCGATAAAAGCCAGCACCTGCGCTCGCTGGTAGGGGTCGGTCATGGATGCGGCGAGCGCCTCAGCCCTGTTTATAAGAGCAACAGCACGCTCGATATTGCTCGCCTCAGCAGCCCTGCGTGCAACCTGGACCAGTGCCGACGCCTCCGAAAACGATTGGGTGATAGAGGAGGCGATGGCCTCGGCTCGGTCGAAGGAACCTGCTGCAGCGGCCACCCGGGCTACCTCGGCCAGGGCTCGGGCCTGCTCCTCCAGGTCGGCGAAGGAGCTCGCCATGGTCTCGGCTCGCTCGACCAGGACGCGGGCAAGCTCGGACCTGCCAACCTCGGCGGCCACCTCTCCAATGCCGATCAGCGTCCACGTTTGCTCGTAGTGGTCGGTGATGGTGTCAGCCCTGCCCTCCGCATCTTCGATTAAGACGCCGGCCTGCTCCACATCACCGATCTCGTTTGCCGCCCTTGCGAGCTCGGCGAGGGCTTTTGCCTGCTGGTCTTGTTCGGCAATCGAGTAAGCCAGAGCTTCGCCGCGGGCGTTGTGTCCCATCCGAGCCCAAACGGCCGGAAGGCCGATGGGTATGTTCGTATTGCGTTCCATTAATGCGGTGCGATGTACCGCTAGCCGCCCCATGGCTGTGAGGTCGGGATTAGCGTGGGCCGCGATGGAGTCTTGAGCGCGGGTGATTTCCAATAAGGCCGTGCTGTCTCCGCCCGTGATGCCAAGCATTCGGTTATGGCGGCTTCGGTCGGTGGCACAATCCAACATGCGCGGCAGGTCCCCCGTTGCGCGCAATAATCGGTAGTAGCCGCGAAGCAGATATTCCGGTGTGTCGGGCGGCCAGCCTCGCGCACGGTAGCTATCAGCCCAGGTGTGCAGTCGGTGCTGGTAGGATTCGATCCGCTTCGGGCCGAGGAACCGGATGGCTGCCTGCTGCAGTTCCTCATGGCCGAGCAGGTAGACCTGGGTTGCCGGACTCCAGCGAGCGTTGTGGCGGGCAAACGTTCTGCCTGCTACTGACTGCAGGTGTTCCTCAACTTCCCAGTCAGTCCAGCCTGTCAACTCGGATAAGTCCATACCGGACAGCCCGCCTCCAGCGGCGGTGAGCAGACCAAGGAGGTCCTGCTCCGCGACGGTTCCGTGCAGCAACTGCTTGAGTTCGCGCTGAGCGTCTTGACGCACCACTTCAGCGTGCGGCGAGATCGTTAGCTTCCACCCGCTGCTCTCGGCGTGGAGGGGGTGACCGAAAGGCACATCGGTGGGGATAGGTGGATTAGGTCGTCCAGCCACCACGATGCGTAGCCCCGCAGGAGGCCGCGCTGGTAGCAGCGCGGCAATGCTATGCGCGTCCGGTCCGACGGTCACGCCACGGTCCTCATCGAGGCCGTCGACGACCAGCACCAATCGTTCCCCTCGCCGGTCGCAAAGTTCGGCCGCCTCGGCAAGCATGGCGAGCAGATGCACCTCACGGGTGGACTCGGTCAGGTACGCCGGTAGAGGCTCGCCTAGCAGTTCAGACAACTGCTCTAGCAGCACATCGACAAAGGCCGCCCGATCGCTCTGACCGGCGTAGCGTGCGGTGATGAAGAAGGACACCACCCGAATCCCAGGTGGTGGATAAAGCACGAACCAAGACATCAACGCCGACTTACCGGCCCATGCCGGCCCACGCCACCACATGAATGAGGTGCCCTCAGGGCGGCTGCAAAACTCGGCTAGCGCGGCTAGTTCCCCTTCGCGGCCATGCAACCTTTCGGGAGCGATTCGCTGCACCTGCTGGCGATATGCCGAGCGGACTGGGGCACCGCCGACAGTCGTAACGTTTCCATGAATGATTCCGGTGTTCGCGAACCCACCGATGGCTGTCGCCGACCCGCTGTCATCAACGCGCACCTTTGACCCGCCGAGCATCAGTCCTCCTGACTACCGCCCGTCAGTAATGTCCGTCTCATGTCAACCGGACCCCAGTGTTTGCGTCGCCGCCGCTGGAGGCGTCGGCGTTACCGGTGAATTCTGCAGCTACCGGCCCCTTCAGCGTGGCAGCTTGCCCGGCCACACCCGTGTTCGCCGTGCTAACGTCCTGGGCCGTCGCCCGTCCAGTTCGGATAGCGTTCACTGAGGGCCGCACTGCCGGCAAAGCGGCCCAGACTGCCACCCCAACCGCTGCTACCGTCGCCAGGGCAGAGATAGTGGTAGCCCAGCGGTTGGCTTGGCTCCACTGCAGCACCACGAGGAGGACACCAAGGCCGGCTACCAGGGCACAAGTCACTGTCAACACCACTCGCCGTCCAGTCATCGCACTATCATCGCTCACAGTGCGAAACATCGACATGCACGCTGGCCGCACTGTCGTGGCGGGGCCGCACCGTACCCAGCCTTCCTGAGTGTCTACCGAGCCTGTTGCTTGGCCGCTTCCCTTCCTGGCTTACGGTTTCGTGGTCGCGGGCCGGGAGCCCGGCAGCAGCGCCGACAGCAACCGGCCGGGACGAAGGCAGCCGCCGGCGGCCGATTACACAGCCCCCCAAGGTCGCAGACGTGGACGGACCCTGCCGGACGGAGCGCCCAGAACTTACAAGCGAGGGACCTCCTTGCCCGACTATGTCGGACTTACGACAGGCTCGACCTGGTCCCTGGTGAGTTGACCTCTCACTAGGTTGGCCTGATGGACAAAGCCCCGCTTGACCAGCCAGACGTTCGACTACTACTCGATCTTCTTGCAATGGCTCCGGCGGCTCGCCACGGCGGCCGGAGCGAGTTCTGGGCAGACTATGCACGGGCTCACCCGAGAGCGTGGTCGGACGAGTTCTACATCATGGAGAAGCTCGACATCTGGCCGCGCATGCTTCGGGAGCGGAACGGCTGGTCTGACGTGCTACGGCTCGCGGCCTACTGCCTCGTGTTCTTTGACGTAGCGGAGCACGAGAAGCTTTGCGTGATGATGGACCAGGTCGCCGGGGCCGAGCTGGCACCGTCCGAGCCTGGCGCAATGGGCCGGCGATGGCTTCGGTCGGTCGGCGAGGTCGCGTGGCGGTTGTACGTAACAGCGGAGGCCCAGCAGCGGCGGGGTGGTGGGTAAGTGACGCGAAGAGCTGGCATAAGCCAAGCTCCGCCGGTCAGAGGGGTGCCGGCGGAGCTTGACTTCGTTGAATCTCCCATCGTGGCCTCATGGGAGGGTGGCGGGATCCTAAGCCGAGGCGGTGGCCCGTTCGTTCTTGTGCATTCGGCATGCAAGGCCGTTGCGCGATCGCCTATTCGTTTCGCTATTGCCCGTTGCTGCGGCAGAGCCCTGCTGGTATGCCAGCGAAGTTGCTTGCACGGCTCGGTGGTAAACCAGGGCGGTGGATATGCCAAGTGCTAGCAATATTGCCGAGCTCGCCAATAGGATGATGCTTGCCGGACCGCGCAATGCCTCTTGGGCGCGAGGCAGGAGTGCAGCAGCACTTACAAGTGTGCCGGCCGATGCTCCCGTAGACGCGCCAAGGAAAATAAGTCGTTTGAGCCTTCGCGGCTTTGTGGGAGCCTTCTTCTGCTTAGCATCGTCACTTCCGTGAGGGGTGGAAGGAAGTATCTCTAACGTCAGGTAGGGTGATTCTTTGCAGGAATTGCTGGAATCCATCGAGCTGCTTAGGCTGACGGTCTCCATAGGTCGCCCACTGTCACCCGCCCAGGCGATTCCAAGGGCGGCACTTGACAGATTTCCGCAAGTAGAGTCCTTAGCGTCGGCGAGCGTGTCGGCAACTGCTTTCGACTTGGCCTCAAGCAGCAGCGCTTCGAGATCCTCATCCGGAATTAGGACATGCACCGCCTCGGTAACCACCGAGGCGATGTAGTCATCTATCATTTCGTCTTCGATCGCGGCGCAATCCATCGCGGCGTCGTCGCCGTCTACGGGCATACGCTGGTTGGGGACTCCTGCATCCTTCTCGTCGTTACCAATCATGGTTGCCGTCCTGTACGTGACGGACTGTCCGTCGCGTCGGTAGGGTTCGAGAACAACTTTTCTCGGAGGGTCTTCCGTGCATGCCTGAGATTCGAACGGACAGTATCCGCGTTCATGCCGTTCTCGGCAGCAACCTCGGTGGCAGTCATGCCTGAGAGCGCCGCCGCGATGAGCTGCCGCTGAATGGGAGGTAGCTTCTCCACTGCGGCGGTGATGCTTTCCATCTCGATGACCGTCCCTATCGGATCAGTCTCTGTACTGACGAGGCGAGAACCCGATCGCAACGCGTCCTGGAGCTTTTGCTCATTAACATTACTCGCGATGAAACTGAGGGTTGCCACCTTCCTGGCGTACGCGCGCGGATACTGGGTGGTGGCCCATCTCTTGGCCACCTCAATCATTGCGGTCTGTGTTGCATCTCTCGCCTCCTCGAAGGTTGCGCCGTGCATCATCGTCTGGGCGACGATCGGCCGGAACTGCGATTTGAAGAACTCGTCGAAGCTGCTGAAGGACAGGTCCTGCCCG
Organism: Micromonospora sp. SL1-18; assembly: GCF_047921505.1. Lineage (NCBI taxonomy): Bacteria > Bacillati > Actinomycetota > Actinomycetes > Micromonosporales > Micromonosporaceae > Micromonospora > Micromonospora sp. SL1-18. The sequence continues at coordinate 51,250 of NZ_JBLROA010000037.1, forward strand.
TCTGGTCCTTGACCTGTTTCGGGATTGTCAGGGCTCTCGCTCACGCCACCCTCGACTTGATCATCGGTTCGATCGCCTTGCTCATCGATCCCAAAGCTCTCTACTAGATGTAGTGCGTGCCAGCTGCAGCAGCGTGCAATGGGCCGTCCAAGTTTTTTGGACGGCGCGTTGTCCACGACTGGTTACCTGCGCCGCCACAAGCTGTAGCCCGTGACGGCGAAGGCGCTCAGGGCGGCGGCGGCGATCGTGGCCGCAGCCGAGCCGGTTGAGAGGTAGGTGGCGCCGACGGCGACCGTTGATCCGTTGATCAGCACCAACAGGTCGGCCGTCGTGATACGGGCGCCCGCATCGTTGTCGCCTCGATCATTTGTTGCGGGTAGCCTTTCGGGCATCGCGTTCGTCCTTGAGAGGTTCGGATGGCGACACTGCGGCCCGCGCCCTGGCCGGCGCGGGCCGCACCCCTGTGCCCGGCCACCATTTGTGGTGGCTCAACTAGGTAGAGGGTGAAATCAGCCCGTTCGTGCAGAGAAACCGGAAAATACTTTTAGTTCTGTTGCACTCACGGATCGTGGCGGGCGGTGCCGCCGCACCCCTCTCCCGGCAACTGGTCAAGCAGCCTGATCAGGCCCCTCGTCGCGCTGGGGTCCCCGAACCTCATGCAGCCGCTCGCGCAGCGAGGGCGACGCCTTCGTCTTGGAGGCCGACGCCTTACGCCGCGCGTCGATCACGACCGGCATGACAGTGATGCCGTGGTGTTCCGAGCTGAGCTGAGCGGCCCGCCTGATCTTGGCCTGGTGGTCCGGGGAGAGCTCCGAATCCTCGTAGGCGATCGCGACGAAGTAGGCGACCGCCACCTCCTCGGCGATCGCGTACCTCCCGGTCTGCTCGAGGATCCCGTCCCAGAAGCCCGAGTTGCGCATCAGCTTGATCTCGACCAAGGCCTGAGCGGACCAGGCCCGAGAGAACTTGAAGTCAACCGGTCCGCGTCCGGCGTTCGACTCGCCGGTGAGGACGATGCCGTTCGAACGGCAGTAGTGGATGACACAACTGCGGAAGAGCGCCTGGGCAACCCGTTCGCGCTGCGGGAACTTGTTCGACCAGAGACACTGCCAGCCGTCCTGGTCCTCGATGCTGTGCCGGAAGGAGTCCAGGACCGCCTGCACGAACCGCTGGAACTGGTCAGGCTGCTCCGGGACGTAGGACAGCGGCGACTTCTCGGCCAGCCGCCCGCCAGCCTCCCACCACTCGCTGACCATCTTCGGATCCGCGCCGAGGGGATACGGGGCGTGTTCCTGCTGCTCGAGGTCCTGTAGGTACTTCGCCGCGATCTCCGGCTTCTGCCGCGCCATCTTGGCCTTCTGCCGCCGATCGACGTGTCGCGCGATGTAGTGGTTGAAGTCGCCGCGCAACTCCTCGGCGTAGTTGCGCCAGGCGTACGACCAGAAGCCGTCGGCGCTCGCCACGGGGATATCCCTCAAGAACCGCCGGGGAGCCAGCAGCACCGGATGAGGGCGCTTGGTGAACGGGTTCGCAGGGAGATCGACCTCAAGGTCGTTCCACCTCGCGAACTGCTCGCTCCAACCCGCGTTGCGGACACGGAACCGCCGAGTCTCGATCCCGTGCCGGCGGGCGACATCCTGCGTGTACTTGATGAAGTACGACTTCAGGATGTTGCAGGTGGCGTCACTCATGCGGTCGAGGCCCATCCCGCCCTGGAACAAGGCGAGCATCTCCATGTGCGGAACGTTGTCGATCCCCAGCCCGACCGCGGTTCGGATGCCCTCAAGCATGCCGTCCTGCATTCCCGCGCCGGTACCGGCGCCCATGGTGGAACTCTCCGAGAGGCCGAGGCAGAACTCAGACGGCTCGGGGAAGAGCAGGAGGCGCATGGCCTGCTTCCAAGCCAGGGACTTCTCGTCCCCCTTGGAGGCCCGCATCAAGTCGAACACGACCGAGAAGAAGTCGAGGATGTGGTCGTGGGCCGAGGCCCACCGGGCGTCCTGGTCCTGGAAGACCAGGAAGCTGTCGATGCAGAGGTTCGTGTCCGTCGTCAGGAGCGGGTCGAACCAGTCGTCCTGATCGGTGACCTCAACGTTGAAGTACTCGCTGAAGCGCATGAGGGGCGGCTCCCATCTCGCGGCACGCCGAGGTGACCGTCACCTCGGATGCGCACACGGACGAACCGTCCATGAGAAATCCCACTCTGCCCTACACGGGGAGGCGGATTCCCTATAAAGTCCCTGCTGAGACGCCAATCTCCAGCGGAACCCCGGACGGTTCGTCGGCCCCGACGGTCACGACCCCGGGGTTTTCGCGTTTGCGGTGCTGCTGTCTGACGGTAGCAGACGGTAAGGCCGAAACCAGACACGGAGCGTTGTACTTCGTGTCGTTTGAGACTCCGATCACATGACTGCACGGAGTGTGCCCTGAGCAGGGAAACCTTGCCCGTCATTGACTAGCGGGGTTCTGTCGGACCCCTCAGCTATACTCCGCGCCCCCTCGGGGGTCGATTACACTCGGTAGTCGACGTATTGGGACAATTCGATACCACGAGGCGGGTTAGAGCGACTAGAAGTTCCAATCCCCATCCGGTTGGTAGTTCAGCCAGGACCTTGGTGGGGGCCGGAGTCGAACGTCGGTCGACGACGCATGGCACCTGCTCGTCGACACAGGCCGGCAACATCTGCGGAGCTCTGGGGCGGCGGGGGGGGCGGCGGAGTGGCTGTCGACAGCAACGCTGACAGCAACCGCGCCGGACGGCGGCACGCTGACGCGGGCTGGCATGGACGAGGCTCCGAGCGTGCGGCCGTTCCCGGACGTGTGCGGACGCGGTGCACAGAGCTTGTAAGCGAGGCGTCAGGGTCCCCATCGCGCGGCCAGCGAGCAGCCAAACTGGCGGCACCGACGGACGATCGCGCCGGGCCCATCGCCACGCGTTCGTCACGATCTCTGTGACCCCACCATCATCGGCAAGAAGGAGAGGATGAGCGGGTGACCGACACCCCCGAAGTCGAAGAACCCGACATTGAGCCCGCCGGCGACGGCCGTTTCGCCGACCTGATCGACGCCCGGCTGCAGGACCCCGCGTTCACAGCCATGCTGCGCAATGTCTTCACCGACGTCGCGGCGATGTCCAACGCCTTCGCCCGCGTCGGCTCGGCTTCCAATGCCTTAGCGAACGCCGCGGTGGCCTCCAACGCCTTCGCCCGCGTCGGCTCGGCGGCCAAGGCGCTCGCCGATGCCAACCGGTCGGCGATGCTCACGCAACTCCCGAACTACCAGCGGATCCTCGCCAACCTCACCCCGAAAATCGCCTTCCCCGACTTCGCGGAGCTGTTCCGCCAACATCAGCCAACCAACTGGCACGACGCGACCGGCGACGGCGTCAAGACCCTGGACCTGATCGAGCTGGCCCGCGCTGGCTGGCCCAGCGCGTGGGTTCCTGGACCGAAGGTGCTGCGGGCCCTCGTGCTCGCCACGCCAGCGGAGCGCGGGCGGGTGCTGTGCGACCACGAGGACCAGGTCCTCGACGACTGCGACACCGTACTGGCGGAGGTGGTCGGCGGCCCAAACGAGGTACAGGCGGGCCTACTGCGTCAGGCAGTCGCCGCGGCCCGGCAGAGCTACCACGCCCCGGCTCAGGCCTTAGCCGCCTCCGTCATCGACACCGTGATACGCGAGTCCGTCTCTCCATGGCGGGGGTACAACGAGTGGCTGCGGCGGCACCCGGACGATGATGACTTCACCATCGGACAGATGCGGTACGTGACCACGATGGCGCCGGTGCGGCCCGCACTTGAGCGTTTCTACCCTGAGAAGGGTGACCCGGTGCCCGAGGCGTTCAACCGGCACGCGAGCACGCACGCGGTGGGGGATGTGCAGTACACGCGGACAAACGCGTTGGTTGGCGTGCTGCTGGCCGTGTCGATCGTGCGGGAGCTCCACGCCGAGTATGCCGAGAAGACCGAGGACGGGCCGCCGGAGGTGGAGGGCGCGTAGAAGGGGTGGCATCTACCGGCCGTTGGTTGCGCCTGCGGAAGGCTCAGCTGGCCGAACCGCGTTCGTTGAGGAAGTCGCAGTCGATGGGCACCATGATCACATGGCACAAATCCGGCACAACCGAGCGCGAGTGACGACGGAAGATGCCGGAAACCGACGGAAGGCGTTTCGGCAGGTCGGAAGCCGTGTCAGGGACCGCGCGGGAGGTCGGGAGGCTGGGGCTCTTACTTCCAGCGGAAATGCACGAACTGGCCCTGGGTCAGCCGAGCGCCGGCTGCGGAGGCACTTGACCGCGTCAGGGTCCTCGCGAGCCAGCGCGCGCTGCCGTCAGTCTCGTCCCACAGCACAGTGAGGGCCGAGGCCTGGAAATGCCAGGGCTGCGATTGCTTTGACCCGGGCGGGCGTGATCGGAAAGCATGGCCTCGAGTCGGCGACGTGTACTAATAATTGTCACTATGGTGCGCTCGTCGATGTAGCCATAATCGTCATTCTGATCGTGCCGAACCCCGGTACCGCCTCGCATGCTGCTCTCGCGGCGACGTGCCCAGGGGCGGCGCGGGGTCCTGTTCGCGCCACTGGCCCGCGGTGTCGGCGCGCAGGAGACGATCAACCATGTGCAAGGCTTCGGGCGAGCCACACGTCACGGCGGGCCAGTCGCCCCCAGGTGCCGTTCCACCACCTCCGGACCACCTCTTCCACGCGACGATCGTACGCATGTTCGAATGCCGGGCGGGGCGGGGTGCCGAACAAACCTGCGCCGGAGCCAGGCGGGTCACTCGCAGCGGTCCTCGGCGCCTCGGCCGTACGGCTCGCAGCAGTCGGAGCGATGCCGGTAGACCCGCAAGTCGCGGCCGTGCCGGTGCCCAACTCGGGTGTGATCTCGTACAGGCAGGCCTGCCATACGACGGTCTCCCCACCGCCGGGCACCACCTGCCCGTCACCGGGCCCGCCGCGCAACAGCACTTCCACCCTCCGACCGTACGCGCGCGACAAGCGCAGGACGCGGCGTACGAGACTCTGCCGCCCCGACCGGACGGCGCCGCGGGCGGTGACGGCCCCCGCAGCTGAACCCGCTGCGGGGACCGGTCGTCGGTGGCCTGCGGCCGGAGCTGCTCCACCTGCACATGGCCAGCTACCGGCCGAGCGATGACCCGGCGACCGGTTCAGCGACGCCGCCGACCCCGCCGCTCGCTTGCGCGGGCCATTCGATGTCGCGGATCTCCGCCCGAGGCAACCCACGTCTCTCCCACGATGACGTACGGGCGGAAGATGAGCGGCACTTACGGCCGGCGTGGTGGGGACTGGAGGTGACTCCAGCCCACGGGCGGGCGAGCGCCGGGGCGGAACCCGTGCTGCAGCGGCTGCTGGCGGACACTTGAAAATCCCCGCGCGCGGACACGACCCTGCACCAAATGTCTCGATCACAGCAAGTGACGAAAGTCGAGCCCAAGACCCGCCGACGATCCCTCCGACCAAACGCCTGCCAGGCTTCGGAACAACCTGAGATCCCTGCGGAACACAGGACTTCGGTGGCAAGCCGACCCGCACCGCAGCCGCGTCAAACGCGGCGAGGAGCGGAAGCGGCGCGGCAGGACGGGCCGCGCCCACAGCGAGGCCGACAGCGGGCCGGAGGAGAGGCGCCCCGCCGGCTGTCGCTCTCCGCCGACCCGCTACGGCGAGCAACGAGGTGTCCGCCTGCGGGGGCCGAACGTGTCCGTCAGCGCGGAGGGCAATGTCCGCCAAAAAGGAAAAATCCGTGTCCACTAGCAGCGGCCGGTCGCGCCGATGCTCGCGGCGCCGGTCGACGTGGTGCCGGAGGGCCCGGGCCTGGTGCACGAGCCGAAGTGGGATGGTTCTCCAGAGACTCTGATGTGTTTCAGGGGCGAGGCGCCGCGCGCCGGCAACCTGACCATGCCGACCCGCGCGGCTTGATCGAGACCACGGTAGGTTGCTACCGAGCGGTCTGTGGCATTGCTGCGCTGTCCACTCTGCTTGAGGACAGTGCGCCTGCCACTGGCATGTCCGCTGGTTAGTGTCGGAACAGTCGCAGTCCGGTATG
>NZ_JBLROA010000038.1:0-55244 GCF_047921505.1 Micromonospora sp. SL1-18
TAGAAGTGGCGGCAGCGGCGCGGCCACCCAGCAGGGACCAGCCCGCCATGGCGGCGGCCCCACCCACGCTTGCCTCGAGAAACCTCCTCCGCGATAGTTCGCCTCGAGCCGTTGTGGCCCGACTGTTTTCTGCGTCCACCATGGCAGCCTCCTCGTTGGCCGTCGCACGACAGCAAGCCTGAACGAGTAACCATTAAGCGTGCTCGATTTGCAGGTCTGAGGTTAGACCACTGACGACAGTGCCTCAAGCCTCGCCGACCGCTGAATGGCTGCCGACGCTCGCCTCCGTGATGGCCCGCGTGGGAGGGCCGCCAAGGCCCGAGCGGCGCGGGTCACGTCGGGACCGGCCGGCACCGGGGAGGTGTCGGCCGCTCGACGGTGCGCGACCACCTGCGGCACGGCCGGAGTGTGCCCGGTGCTATCAGGCGATCCTCCTGTTTCTACGACATATCGGGCTGTCCTGGCTAGTCTCGACCCCGTCAGTTTGGCTGGACGGTACCGGGGGTCCGCGAGGATGGAAGTCGAAGTCAACATCCGGGTGGACGGGGCCCCGCGCCGACTGACCGTGGATGTCCGCACCACGCTGCTCGACGCGCTGCGCGAGCGGCTGGGTAACACCAGTGCCAAGAAGGGGTGCGACCACGGGCAGTGCGGTGCGTGCACGGTGCTACTCGACGGCCGGCGGGTCAACAGTTGCCTCGCGCTTGCCGTGGCGCACGATGGTGCGGAGATTGTGACGTCCGCTGGGCTGGCGTCGGACGGTGAGCTACATCCGATGCAACATGCCTTCATCCGCCACGATGCCTTCCAGTGCGGCTACTGCACGCCGGGTCAGGTTGTCTCGGCGGTCGGCATGCTGCGGGAGGCCGAGGTCGGCTGGCCGAGTGCGGTGACGGCAGGCCAGCCTGCTGGCATGGGCAGTGGCGGGGGTGACGGCCCGGCCGTGGTGATGTTGACCGACGACGAGGTCCGCGAGCGGATGAGCGGCAACCTGTGCCGCTGCGCCGCGTACGCCAACATTGTGCCGGCGATCCAGGAAGCGGCCCGGCGATGAGGCCGTTCCGCTACGAGCGCGCCGCCAGTGTGTCCGGCGCTGTTGCGCTGCTCGCCGAGGCGCCGCACGGAGCGTTCCTCGGCGGGGGGACCAACCTGGTGGACCTGATGAAGCTCGACGTAGCCCGTCCGGACCTGCTGGTCGACGTACGGCGGCTGACCTGCGACCGGGTCGAGGAGTTGCCCGACGGCGGTTTACGGATCGGCGCTGGTACTCCCAACAGCGAACTCGCCGCCGACGCGCTGATCCGGCGACGCTATCCGATGCTCTCCCAGGCGCTGCTGTCCGGAGCATCCGGGCAACTGCGCAATCTCGCCACCACCGCCGGGAACCTGTTACAGCGCACCCGCTGCCCGTACTTCCAGAACGTCACCACCCCGTGCAACAAACGCGAACCCGGGACCAGCTGCTCTGCCATCGAGGGTCACCAACGCGACCTCGCCATCCTCGGCACCTCCCCGGAGTGCGTAGCGACCCATCCGTCGGACCTGGCCGTCGCGCTGGCCGCGCTGGACGCGGTGGTGCGTACCGAGGGGCCGGACGGGGAACGGGTGATCCCGATGACCGAGCTGCACCGGCTGCCCGGGCCGGAACCGCAGAGGGACACCGTGCTCCAGCACGGTGAGTTGATCACCGCGGTCGACCTGCCGCCGCTGCCGTTCGCGACCCGCTCGTCCTTCCGCAAGGTCCGCGACCGGGCGTCGTACGCCTTCGCGCTGGTCGCAGTGGCCGCGGCGATCGACGTCGCGGATGGCGTCGTGCGTGACGTACGGGTGGCGCTCGGCGGGGTGGCGCACAAGCCGTGGCGGGCGATCAGGGCCGAGGATCTGTTGCGCGGTGGATCGGCCCGCGAGGAGCGGTTCCGCCAGGCCGCCGAGGCCGAGCTCGCCGGCGCCCGACCGTTGCCGGGAAACGCGTTCAAGGTCCCGTTGGCTCGCAACACCATGGTGCGTACGCTGCTGGATCTGACCGAGGGGTTGCGATGACCACCATCACGCCCCGGGCCATGGGCCAGGCGCTGGACCGGTTCGACGGCGCGGAGAAGGTCCGCGGTCTGGCCAGGTACGCCTTCGAGCAGCCGGTCGAGCACCCGGCGTACCTGTTCGCGGTGCAGAGCACCGTCGCCGCCGGCCGGATCACCGGAATCGACTGCAGCCAGGCGAGCGCCCAGCCGGGCGTGCTGGCCGTGCTGACGTACCAGAACGCGCCTCGAGTCGCCACTGACAACGGTGACCTGCGCATCCTGCAGTCCAACGAGGTCGCCTTCCGGGGCCAGTTCGTCGCTGCGGTGATCGGGGAGACCTCGGAGGTCGCCCGGCACGCCGCCAGCCTGGTCCGAGTGGACTACGAGGCGCGGCCCCATAACGTCGACCTACGGGGCGAGGTGCGGGCCCACCGGGAGAAACTGCGGGTGCCGAATGAGGTGATGCCGATCTTCCCGATGGGCACCGCCGAGGGTGACGTCGACGCCGCGCTGGCCTCGGCGGCCGTCCGAGTGGATCAGTCCTACAGCACCCCCTGGTGCACCCACAATGCGCTGGAGCCGCACACGACGATCGCCTGCTGGGCGGACGGCCGGTTCACCCTGCACCTGTCGACGCAGGGGGTGAACCGGATTCAGGCCGCGATAGCTGGTGCGTTCCGGCTCGCCCCCGACCGGGTACGGGTGATCTCGCCACACGTGGGCGGCGCGTTCGGGTCGAAGGTCTATCCGTGGGCCGACGTCGTGCTCGCGGCGATGGCAGCTCGGCTCGTGCCGGGTCGCCCGGTGAAGTTCGCGCTCACCCGGCAGCAGACGTTCTCCCAGACCGGCTACCGGCCGCCGACGATCCAGCGGGTCCGACTCGGCGCCGGCAGCGACGGGCGGCTGGTCGCGATCGACCACGACTCGATCGAGCAGACCTCGAAGGTCAGGGAGTTCGTCGAGCACAGCACAAGAGCCACCCCAGGCATGTACGCCGCACCGAACCGTCGTACCCGGCAGTGGGTGGCCGACCTGGACGTCCCCACGGCGACGATCATGCGGGCGCCCGGGGAGGCGTCCGGCATGTTCGCGCTCGAGTCGGCAATGGACGAGCTGGCCGTAGCCTGCGGCCTGGACCCGATAGAGCTGCGGATCCGCAACGAGCCGGACGTGCACCCCCACTTCGGCCTGCCGTTCTCCAGCCGTAACCTGGTCGCCTGCCTGCGCGAGGGTGCACGCCGGTTTGGCTGGGAGCAGCGCGACCCCACCCCCCGGGCGCGTCGCGAGGGGAACTGGCTGGTGGGCACCGGGGTGGCCGCCGCGTCGTACCCGGTGCTCCGGCTGCCCGGGTCGAAGGCGACCATCCGGGTCGGCCCGGACGGCCGCTACGTCGTGCTGATCGCGGCCGCGGACATCGGCACCGGCACCCGGACCGCGCTGACCCAGGTCGCCGCCGACGCGTTGCAGGTCGACGTCGAGCAGGTCGACCTGCGAATCGGGGATACCGCGTACCCGCCGGCCACCGAGGAGGGCGGATCGTCGGGGATCACCAGCTGGGGCGCGGCGATCTGCGCGGTCGCCGACCAGTTGCGCCAGCGGCTGGCCGCCGAGCACGGCGGTACGGTGCCGGCCTACGGGCTGGAGGTCACCGCCGATATGCCGGAGAATCCCTACCTCACGCAGTACGCGATGCACAGCTTCGGCGCGCAGTTCGCCGAAGTGCGGGTACACGAGGAGACCGGCGAGGTACGGGTACCCCGGCAGCTGGGGGTGTTCGCGTGCGGCCGGATCGTCAACCCCAAGACCGCCCGTTCGCAGCTGCTCGGCGGAATGACCTGGGGCCTGTCCATGGCCCTGCACGAGCAGAGCGTCCTCGATCCCCGGTTCGGTCACGTGGTCAACCACGACCTCGCCCAGTACCACGTCAGCAGCAACGCTGACGTCGGCGCGATCGAGGTGCACTTCATCGAGGAGGAGGATCCGTACGTCAACCCGATGGGGACCAAGGGCGTCGGTGAGATCGGCATCGTCGGCGCGGCAGCGGCGATCGCCAACGCCGTCCACCACGCCACCGGCGTCCGGGTCCGCGACCTGCCGATCACCCTGGACAAGCTCCTGCCTCCCGGCCCGGGTCATGGCCTGCCTGCCGCTGCCATGTGACACAGCGGCACACCTCGCGCTGCTGACGTACGACGACGCCCGCGCCGCCGCCGACCCCCGCGCGACGGTCCTCGCCTTCCTGGAGAGTGCCTACCAGGCCGGCGCCCGCCGCGCCGGCTGGGATACCAGCAAACTGCGCACCCAGTACGCACCCTGACCGCCGGCACCAAGGTGACCCGGTGTCCGTCGTGCCGATGGACCGGCAAGGTCATCTACCGGCCAGATAGGGCGGCGACCAGCGGCCCGGCGGATGACGCCGTCACCGTGCCTGCTCCGGCGACTGCCTGCGGAACAGCGGCGGGCCGGCTGTTGGCAGCTGCCCGGCTCGGCCGCTCAGGAGACCGAGCGCCCCCCGCGTGGTGGTCGACAGCAAATCTGCGAACGCGCGCAAGGGTGGGGTGATGGCCGAGGCGCGCGGATATTGTGGTGCGCGGCGACGACCGGTCGTCGCGCTGCTCGCCGAGAAGGGGGTGTCTTTGATGGCCGATGCGCCGATCTTGGTGCTTGACCGAGAAGGCGATCCTGGCTGGCGGCTGCCTTTGGCAGGCAAGACTCATGCGCAACCGCGCCGGTGTGCTCGCACCGCAGCGCTGGACAGATTTCGACTTCACTGCCATTAGAGAATGGCTGCCCCGGCTGTCAGACGACGCGGGACGGGTGCCACCAGTCGGCCCATCGGAGAAGAGCCTGACGGGGGGACCGCTGGATCGGGTGCCTGTGCCGTCGAGCGCTGCGGCAATGCCGGCCTGGTGCTCGTTTTCCTGCCGCAACGATCCGGGACGTAGGCCCGGGGTCGGGTGTCGACCACGAGACGCTGCGCAACTAGCTCAGCCGCAGCAGGAACCAGTGCAGCAGGGTGGGTCTCGACATGGTGGCACGACCCGTTAGGTGAATGATTACCAATGGTAGTGACGGCTTGGGGGTGGGCGATTGGCCGGAGGTGGCAGGTTGACCCGGCTGTCCCGTACCGTCGGTCTGCTGGGGCTACGCTATCCCGGCGGGCCGGAGCTGAACGAAGAGCGGCACGCCACCTGGCTTGAACTCTTCTTCGACCTGGTATTCGTCCTGGCCCTGTTGGGCGTGACCGCACGGTTGGACACTCGGGCATCGCCGAGTGCAGCAGAGCTCGTCGTGGCCGTCGTGCTCTACGTGCTCATCCAGTGGTCATGGATCGGCCAGTCTTTCTACGACACCCGCTACGACCCGGACGACACTCTGCACCGACTGCTCGTGCTGACTGCGACGGTTGGTGCTGGCGCCATTACCCTCGGTGTGCCGGAGGCGCCATCCGGGCTGCTGTTGCCAGTCGGGTACCTGATCGTGCGTGGCTGTCTGCTCCTGATGTACCTGCGAGTCCTCGCAGCCGATCGGTCCGCCTGGGATCTGGTCGCCGTCTATCTCACCGGATTCGGTACCGGGTGGTTGCTCTGGGCTGGGTCACTGGCCATCTCCCCGGCCGCGCGACCGGCAGTGTGGATCACCGCCCTGGCTATCGAGCTGCTCACCCCGTGGCTCGGCCGCCGCCGGCTCCGCCGCCATCCCGTACACAGCACCCACCTGCCTGAACGGCTGGGGCAGTTCACCATCATTCTGCTCGGCGCCACGTTGACCAACCTGCGTGACGCGGTACCCACCGCCCACCCGCCCGCCCGCGTGGTGGCCGCCGCCTTTGCGGCCTTCCTTCTGCCAGCCAGCATCTGGTGGATTTACACCACCTATGTGAACAGCAGGCTCGCCGTGCCGCAGTTGGGCAGCGGTCAGGGCTACGCCTATCTCCACTCACCCGCTGGGGCCGCCGTGCTCTTCCTAGGCTGGGCGCTGGGTGTAGTGGTGTACGAGATCGGTCAGTCGCGTCAGATGCCGCTCAACGCGCGACTCGTGCTGGGCGGGTCGATCGTCACGTGGATGCTGTGCGGGTTGGGTCTGCACCGCTTCGCTCTCGGTCGCATGCCCCGGCGCCGGTTCATCGTTGGCCTGGTGGGAATCACGCTGGCCATCGTGGTGACGCTGGTGGTTACCGAACCTGGCCTGCTGCTCGGGCTCACCTCGGCGCTTCTCGTCGGGTACGCCATCGTGGTCAGCCCGCAGATCGTCAAGGCCACTAAAGGCTATCGATGAGCTTTCCTGCGGTATCGGTGGCCGCCCGCCCGAACGGTGCCCGCTCAGCCTGTTCGACCCATCGCGCCCAAGGGGGCTAGTCGGGGGCTAGTCGCTACGCCGGTCAGTTAGGCGGTGAGGGCTTCGGTCACCAGACCAGGCATCGCCGGCGGCTGGTTGTCCGACTCCGGCTGATGGGTGACACGGCGGCTTCACCTGATGGGTGACAACGATCAGCAGCCGGCCGGGCCAGCGCGTAACCGTCCGTGACCAGATGCGCCGAACTGACGACGCTTCCGGCGTTCACGTCGCTTCCGCTTCCGGCCGGTGTGCGGACGGCTAGGATTTCACGGGAGCGACCGGCGACCCGGAGGCGGTGCAGAGCGTGCGCCGGCGGGCCGCGACTTCATCCCTGCGGCGTGAGGTTACCGCTGTCTGAGGGTTCCGACGATTGCTGCAGCCCTTCCGAAGGAGCATCATGAGCGAGCCGACGACCAATGCCCTGCCGATCGTGCTGATCCACGGGCTTTGGATGACCGCCCGAAGCTGGGACCGCTGGGTGGAGCACTACCGGGCGAAGGGCCATGAGGTCTTCGTGCCGACGTACCCGGGATTCGAGATCGAGGTAGAGGCGTTGCGGGAGAGACCCGAGGTCATCGCCGAGGCCTCCGTTCCCGCAACGCTCGACCATCTCAGCGAGGTGGTCGAGAGCCTGGACCGTCCGCCGATCATCATGGGCCACTCCTTCGGGGGGACCTTCACCCAACTCTTAGTGAACCGCGGGTTGGGCGCCGCCGCGGTGGTGATCGACTCGGCGCCACCCGAGGGCGTGCGGGTGAACCCGCCGGCCCAGACCAAGTCCTTGTTCCCGATCCTCAAGAACCCGGCTAACCGGCACCGCGCGGTGGGCTTCACCAAGGAGCAGTTCCACTATGCCTTCGCCAACACGGTCAGCCGGGAGGAGTCCGACGCCGCGTACGACCGCCTCCACATCCCGGCGCCCGGCAGTTGGGTCTGGACCTATGGCCTGACAGCCAACTGGAGGCCGGGCCACCAGGAGACCTGGGTCGACTACGACCTGGACGATCGTGCTCCGTTGTTGTTCATCGTTGGCGGCAAAGACCACCTGATGCCGCCCTCGGTGATCCGCTCGAACGCGAAGAAATACCGCAACTCCGAGGCGACGACTGAGACCTACGAGTTTCCGGACCGCTCACACTTCACCGGTGTCGAGCCTGGCTGGGAGCAGGTGGCCGACTACGCGCTCGAGTGGGCGACGAGCCACGCGCGAACGTGACAGGGCTGACCAACCGCTGCTCGGCCCGTCGATCGTGGGTCAACAGCCAGTCCGGGAAGCTGCTTGGCCTGCGGGCACATCGCCAAAGCCAACCGGCCAGTCCACTTTCCGATGCACGTCGTGCGGCTTCGCTGAGCACGCCGACGTGAACGCAGCCCGCAACATCGCCACACGCGGTGCCGCGGACTGGGCAGCCGTCAGCCTGCCGAACGCGGCGTGAACGGTGCAGCCAGCACTGGGCACGATCTGCAAGCTCGGCCCTTCAGCTTCAGGGCCGAGAAGCTGACCCGCCCGGCTTCGAACATGCAAGATCCAAAAGACATCCCCGCCCTGGGATCTTCACGAGCAGCGCCTGATTCGGACGCCGCCCGTTGTAGTGGCGAGCGTATTGATCGAGTGTTCGCCGTAGGTGTGGTCCACCGACGATGAGCGCCCCACATCACCAGCCTGATGACCAAGACCGGCAGTCCCAACCCGGGTACGCCTGGCCCTGTTCGCCCGCGGCGCGCCTTCGTCACCGGGCTTCCGCACTGGTCGACGACCTGCCGTAAACATCCCAGAGTTCGCCGAGGAACAGCCGGCCGAACTGCTCGAGCGCGTGCGCCCGTTGCGGCCCGTGCGTCCGGAACGTGGTGAGCTGGCGCAGGAAGTCCGGTAGGTGAATGGTGACGATGCCGCTGGCGACCGTAGGGGCGGCGGCATCGCCGTCCGGTGCCACGTGGCCGCCGAGTACGCGTAGGTAGAGCGTTGACGTGTCGCGCCAGACGTCAAAACCCGGGTCGTCGTGGACGTCCTTGTGGCCGACCAGGGTGAGCGGGTTCGCGCCGCCGTCCAGCAGGTGCAGCCGAAGCCGGTGACACCGCGTTCTGGACGCCGAGCCGCTCCTTCGTGAAGGGTGACGCCGTCATGTACGACCGCGCCCGGTACACCGCCACGCGCCCGACGCGGAACGAGAAGCCCGGCACCGTGAGCGGTGCCTGGAAGGCGTCCAACGGCTGAGCGCGTCGACCGCCGGTCGGTGGGGTCCGGCTCGCAGCTGCTGCGGGTCGGGCCCCACCCCGTGAGCGGGGCGGGCCCGAAAACTGAGTAAAGACCCGATGAAATGATCGATTGGAGCCAAAGAATCAAAGGTTCTATTCCTTTCTCTGGTCCATACATCCGATGACTGTTACCGTCTCCGTGAACTCACCCTTCGACGCAACGGAGCAGAAGGAATGCGTGTCCCCCTCACCCCTCACTGTGGGCGGTCCGCTGCCCGAACTGTCCGCGGCGCGATCGCCGCGGTCACCGCGGCCGTGGTCATCGGAGCGCTGGTGACCCCCGGCGCGGCATCCGCCGCCGAGACCGACGACCTCGACATCACCTTTGCCGGCTCGCTGGTCGGCACGACGGCGTACACCACCGTCGAAGGTGAGACCATGCGTGGCGCCGTGCACCGCATGAACGGCGCCGAGGAGCAGATTCCCGGCGGTGGCGTTGCCCTCGACGGAGGCACGCAGGGCATCCGCTTCGATGCCTCCGCGTTCAGCCTCGCCGGCGCCTCACCCACGACCGGATTCGTCGCGGAGCTGTCGGTCAAGCCGCAGAGCTCGCAGGTGAACATGGCGACGCTGTTCGCCGTGGGCGGGAACCTGTTCGTCCGCATCGAGAACGGCATGCTCCACTACGGGTTCGACTCGCTCAGCGGCAGCACCTGGACCAAGCACAGCCTCACTGCGCCCGCCCCCGCGGGCGGTGCGGACCACGACCTGTCGGTGCAGTACATCCGGGTCGGCGCAGGAGCGGAGCTGCACGTCGCCCTCGACGGCGTCGTGCTCGCCCCCGTCATCGCATCCGCACCCGCGCGGATCAACGACTACGCGGCGGCTTCGTTCGGCTTCGGCAACGACGTGCACACAGCCGCAGGGAACCGCGGCTACAAGGGCGACCTGCACCGCGTGCGCGTCGCATCAGGCCTGACCGCGTACAGCCCGGAGCAGAACACCTATCAGCCGGCACCGGCAGCCAAGAGCCTGCTGAACACCGCATTCTCGGGATCGCTATCGGGCACGAGCTACTCCGCCGTGTTCGGCGAGACCGTCGACGGGTCGCTGACCGTGCGTAACGGTGCCACCCTCTCATCGGGCCGGCTGGTGCTTGCCAGCGCCGGACAGGCGGCTGACTTCACGGCATCCGAGACGCCCTTCGCCGGCACCACTCTCGACGCCGGTTTTGTGACGGAGGTCGAGTTCACCGCGGACGCCGCGCAGAAGGACCTTGCGACGCTCGTCGCGGTCGGCGGCAACTTCTCGGCGCGCTACCGCGCGGGCGGCCTGCAGTACGGGTTCAGCTCGAACAAGTCGGGCACGTGGGTCGACCACATGAGCACGGTCGCGCTGCCGGCCACGGGCAAGGCGCACATCCTCTCGGTCGCGTACCAGCCGCTCGACGGTGGTGGCGCCGAGGTGATCGCCTGGCTCGACGGCGTCGAGTTGCCCAAGGTCACCGCGGCCGAGCGCTCCACCCGCAACACCGGCTACACGGGCACCGCGGCGTTCGGCAACGAGATCCCGAACATCGGCGGCCGCGCGTTCATTGGCTCGATCGACCGGGCTCGCTTCGCACTGCTCACCGAGCCGTTCAGCGCCAAGGCCTTCGAGTTCCAGCAGCTCAAGCCCGTCATCCCCTGCGCCGACATCACCGACATCGAACCCGGCAACTACGTCAGCATCTCGGTCGACGACTGCCCGGCCAACGTCATCGCCAAGTCGACGCTGGTGCGTCCGACGCCGCAGCAGCTGCGCTGGCAGGAGCTGGGCCTCACGGCGTTCCTGCACTTCGGTATCAACACCTTCTACAACCAGGAGTGGGGCCACGGCACCGAGGATCCGGCGCGGTTCGACCCGACCGGCGAGGTCGATGTCGACGGCTGGATGAAGACTCTGCGCGACTCCGGTCACCGCATGGCCATCCTCACGCTGAAGCACCACGACGGTTTCGTGCTCTACCCCTCGCGCTACACCGACTACGACATCGCGGCGACGCCGTGGAAGGGCGGCAAGGGCGACCTCGTGCGCGAGTTCACCAATGCCGCCCGCAAGTACGGCATGAAGGTCGGACTGTACATGTCGCCGGCGGACTCTCATGAGGAGCTCGTCGGACGCTTCGGCAACGGCAGCCCCAAGTCCACCCGCACGATCCCCACCCTCGTCGAAGGCGATGACCGCGCCGGCAAGGACATCCCTACCTTCACCTACCAGGCGACCGACTACGGCGCGTACTTCCTGAACTCGCTGTACGAAATCCTCACCCAGTACGGTCAGATCGACGAGGTCTGGTTCGACGGCTCGAACGGCAACACCGAGAAGCAGGAGCTGTTCGACTACCCGGCGTTCTACGATCTGATCGGCAAGCTGCAGCCGAATGCCGTCGTCGCCGTCGGCGGCCGCGACGTGCGCTGGGTCGGAAATGAGTCGGGCACCGCGCGCCAGAATGAGTGGGCGCCGATGGCCGTGAGCGTTCCCGCGGACGGCGGCAAGATCGGCGTCGTCGCGGGCGGGTCCTTCGAGCAGGTCGGCTCGACGGACACGCTCATCGCTGGCTCCCGCGGCGGGGCGAACGCCCTGCACTGGTGGCCCACCGAGTCCGACATGAAGCTCACCCAGGGCTGGTTCGCACACCCTACCGACACGCCCAAGAGCGGACCGACGCTGCTGAACCACTACCTGAACACCGTGGGCCGCAACTCGGTGATGCTGCTGAACAACCCGCCCACGGTGAACGGATCGTTCGCCCCGGCATCCGTCGACGCACTGGAGTCGTTCGCGGCCGAGCGCCGCAAGGCCTTCGGCGCCGACCTCGCCCTCGGCCTGCCCGTGGAGGCACCCGACGGCGCGACGACCGCGCTCACCGACGGCAGCCGACGCTCTGCGTGGAAGGGCGATGGGGCTCCCTCGACCTTCGCGATCGACCTGGGCACCCCGCAGACGGTCACCCGGGTGACCCTCGCCGAGGGTGTGGATGTCGCAGGGCAGTCGGTCGACGCCTTCCACATCGAGGCCGAGGTCGACGGCGCGTGGAAGCGCGTGGGCGCCGCGGGCACGATCGGTGTCAGCCGGATCGTCACCCTCAGCGCACCGACCACCGCACAGCGATTCCGTGTGGTCGTCGACTCGGCGCGCGGCTCATTCGCCCTGGCGAAGCTGGCACTTCACCCCACCCTGACCGCTGACCCGGGCCGGCTCTCCGAGGTGTGGCTGGACTGCACCGCCGAGCGGGCGGGCGATGGTTCGCAGGAGCGTCCGTTCTCGTCGCTGGAGCAGTTCCGCGAGGCGGAGCTCGCGCCGGGCGCGGCCGTGCACCTGCGTGCAGGCACGACGTGCGCCGACTCCGACACCCCGTTCTGGGGCTACGGCACCGTGGACGAGCCGATCGTCGTCGATCTGTACGACGGCCGCGTGCCGCCCACCTTCGGCGACCGCACCGCCCGCGACGTATTCGCTGGTCTCGAGGCGCAGGGCTGGCGACTCGACTTCCGCGACAGCCCGGCCGACGTCGTCGTCGACTCCGACCGGGTAGAGGTGGGAGACAGCGTCGTCGTGTCGGTCACCGGCTTCGCCGCCGAGTCCGAGGTGGCCGTCGGGTTCGAGGACTCCGCCCGCCCCCGTGGCACGATCACGACGGATGCCGACGGCGCGGGATCGGTCACGCTCCGCATCGCCGGGATCGCCCCGGGAACCCACCTGCTGGTCGCGACCGGAGCCGACGGGACCCGCGCCGAGGTGGAGGTCGTGATCCGCGCCGGCCGCAGCGACGGGCACCGTCAGGGCGGCGGCGGGATCGAGATCGCGCCGGCCTGATCGGCGACGATCGCAGCGCCGGATGCGGGTGACACCCGCATCCGGCGCTGTCGTGGTCCGGGCGCGGGTCTGTGAAGGCGTCAAGAGGGCATTGGTAACAAGCGACGCGCTGAGGTTTGGTGTCGCCGGCGGGGCCTTGGTGTCGGTGCGCTACCGCGGCGTGTTCGCCTATGTCGACGGCCGACTCGCCGACGGCACCACCCTGCCCCTGTTCCGGCTGCGCTACGGCGGCTACGCCAACCAGTGGGGCTTCGCGATCTACCTGGCCAGCAAAGACGGATACGAAGACTCGTACCTGCCCAGCGGCCACACCGCCGGCACCGCAGAGGAAGAGGAAGCACTCGACTGCGCCTGCGGCCTCTACCTCAACGACCCCACCGCCTGGACCCAACCCCCGACGAATTAACGCCGAGCAGCACTTGGTCGACGTAGTTGCCGCAGCTGGCGAGTTCAGCGATGCCTTCACACAATCCGTTAAGCCGTACCGGCATGGCGTCATCCGGAGGTCGTATTCCGGCAGCCCGATCCGCGACCGTGGGATGACCCGGTGCCGACTGCGGTACGACGACGCCACGGGTCCGCCCGTCCGATGCTGAACGCGCGCCGCCGAGGGGCGGCATCACACGCAGCGCGGGGCGCTGTAACTCGTGGAGGAGACCATGACCATAAACGTGAAGCGCCTTGGCGGATGGGCGCTCATCATCGGCACAATCCTCACGATGGTGGGCTACCTGGCCGCCAATCTGCTCGCGCCCGGCAGCGGCGAAGAGGTGTTCCGCTACCAGAACTGGCCGCTGTTCGAGGGAGTCGCTCTGGTCGGGAACGTCATCATCGTGCTGGGACTGCCGGTGATACTGACCTTCGCGGGACGTGCGCCGAAGCTGCACGCCATCGGCTACGCCGGCGTATTCGCTTCGCTAGTGATGCTCAACATCGGCGAGGGTACGACCGAGGCGTTCGTCAAGCCGTACCTGATCGCTCACGGCGGCCTTCCCACAGAGGAACCGTCGGGCTTCGCCATCTTCGGCGGTATCGCGCTGCTGGCCCTGGTCGTCGGCTCGATCTGCCTCGGCATCGCCATCCTCAGGGCCCGGACGCTGCCCTGGTGGATCGGGGTCGGGCTGATCCTCTCATGTGTCGTCGGCGCCGTCGGACTGCCCGGCGCCTGGTTCCTGCTGCCCGCCGGCGTCCTCTTCGCAGCGCTGTTCGCCATCGGCGTCGTCGCCGTGCGTGGGCGTACGCAGCCCGCTTCCGCGACCATCGAGCGGGGGGCGGTCAGCGCAGCGGCGTGATCCTCCCGCTCCGGCGGTCGCGCACGATTCCGTCCCATTGAGACACCTGTTCCTTACGCCCGGATGGCCGGACCACGAGTGTTACCGGCATCCCGCAATGCCCGATCGAAAGGACTATCAATGCTTTCCCGACGCAGATGCGCCCTGCTCATCGGCGCCGGTGCCGTCGCGATCGTCGCGATCAGCGCAGGCTCGGCAGTGGCGGGCTCCGTGCTGTTCAAGCCCGTCGACGACGCCGGCGTCATCCACGCCTGCGCCAACAGCGAGAACGGTCAGGTCCGGGTAGTCGCCACCGACGTGGCATGCAGGACCAACGAGGTCGCGTTCACCTGGAACCAGGCCGGGTCGGCGGGCCTTCCGGGCACGATCGGGCCAGCCGGCGCTAATGGCGCACAAGGACCGGCAGGCGCCGACGGGGCGACCGGCTCAATCGGTCCCGCCGGACCCACGGGGCCGGCAGGCGCCGACGGAGCCCCGGGCCCGACCGGACCCCAAGGCCCCGCCGGCCCGCAAGGCCCCGCAGGCGGCATCAGCGGGTACGAGGTTGTCGCCAAGGGGACCTCGGCGCAACACGTGGAGGAACGCTGGGAGTGCGGCGGGCGCAACGTATTCGGCGTCTGCGACTATTACATGCAGGTCTCGATCTACCGCCTCGACGTCGCGGTGGCCGAGTGCCCCAGCGGAAAGGTCGCGCTGTTCGGATGGGCCGAGGGCGACGCCGTCGGGAAACCCAAGATGAGCGGCGGTGTTCTCGTTGGCTGGCAGGCCGGAACAACGAAGACCGACAACGCCGCCTCCACCGACAGCTACACCGCGTACGCCGTCTGCGCGAATCAGGCAAGCTGAACGCTCCGCCCAGGGCTGGGCGGCAGGAGCGGTGTGCGGTCCGCTACAGAAGCGGGCCGCACACCGCTTCTTTGCTACAGCAGGGTGGCCTGGCCCCGCAATGGCCCTGCACGGCCAGTCGATCCTGGTAGGGGCGCATCACGTCGATCTTCCGGTCGTCCTTACCGAAACGCACGACAGGGATGTCGCCCGCTTCGGCGAACCTGGTCACCGCCCGGCGGAACCGGTTGCCCATCTGCTCGAAAACCGCAGGTGACGGGATCGGCTTGCCCAGGTGCCGGGTCAGGAACGTGACGACCTGCCCCCCGACTTGAAGATTCGGCACGTACCCGTTGAGGTAGATGCGGTCCAGACACTCGATGTCCAGCCCGACATGCCCATCGAGCAAGTCATTGACCGTGGACACTGAAGCCGCCATCGGGGCACCTCCCAGAGCGACATCGATAGCATCCAGGATGAATGTCAACGACCCCGCACGTCACCACCTGCAGCGACCACCCGCCTCGGCGGTCCGAGGCGAAGCCTCTTTAGGTGAGCGGTCGCAAAGACCTGGGCAGGTGAGGGTAGGTACCGCGGCGGCGGTGCAGGGTCAGGAGCTGGTCAGTCGCCGGTGGAGCAGGTGGGTACCCAGGCTGACCACCCCGCTGCCGGCCGTTGTGCCGATCAGCACCAACGTCGCGCCCACCGCCCACAGCCCGCTGCCATCGATCGACGCGGCCTGCACGGCCCAGGGAACCGTGAAGGCGACCGCCATCACCGGCGCGACCAGCCACGGGCTGAGCCACCAGCCACCGGCGGCGGCGACCACGGCAAGCGTCAGCACGCACCCGGCCACCTGCCACACCGCGTACGGGCCGCTGCGCGCGCCGGTCTCCGGATCGACCCGGTAGCCGGTGTTCCAGCTCAGCCAGGCGAGCCAGGTGCCGACCGTCGCCGCCGCCAGGAGCAGGCCGCCGAGCAGGGTTCGTTGTGCGTCGGGCAGTACCGATTGGGAATGCGTCGTCATGGTCCCTGATCCTCCCGGCCACGCCGGCCGGGTGCATGAGCCCTCATACTCATCGGCCCGCAGCGGTAAGTTCCGCTTCAACGTCTGACATCCCGGCTGGGTGACCAACTGGGTGACGACCGGGGCGGCCAACGCCGGACGCCCACGGACGATGGTGGACCGTTCCGGCAGCTCATCCCGGCTGCTCGCCCAGCTCATCGACGAGTGATCATTCTTTCACACCGAAGCGGTCACTGGTCCGATTCAAGTATTGGACGCCGCCCAGTGACTGCCTCGGCGAGATCGAACCAACGTGGTGCGCGGAAGTATCTAGTGTTCTGAAAGATGAAAACGTAAGGGCGACCGCCGTCGGAGAGCTGAAAGCGCAGGCCGGACCCCGTCATCTCGAAGCCCTGAACGTCCCCAGCGGCGCGAAGCGGTGACGCCCCACGGGGTTGCGTACCTCGATCTGTCCCGCTTCGAGCTTGACCCGTGGGTGGAAGGCCAGACGCCAAATCAGCACGAGGAGTATGGCCAAGAAGATGTATCCGTCGCGAACCTCCCCAGGAGCCATCTCGCCCCGTCCGACTCGCCGGATGACGTCTGCCTGTTCAGCGGCCAGCGCCAAGAGTGACGCAGGACGGCGGCCATTCGGGCGACGAGGCGTACCGGGCCGAGTTGTCGGCGTTGGTGCGGAAGTACCTCGCGGGACGTCCGGAGGCGTGGGCGTTGGCGCTGACCATGCTGCCGGCATTTGAGGGGACGGTGCCGGAGCTGGTGAGTTCCGCTGGTCTGGCGGCCGGCTGACCGGCGTCCGCACGCCGCCGGTCAGGTCCCGGCTTGTCGGCAGTGGGATGATCGGCACACGTGGCCGAGCTCGGCGGAAATGGTATGGACGTGCGGCGGTTACTGGGTATGGTCCGGATCATGTCGCGACTGCCCGAGCTCTACATCGCCGCCGACGTGGAGGCGGACGGACCGATCCCCGGTCCGTACAGCATGATCTCGTTGGGCATGGCGGTCGTCGGGCGGCCGGAGCTGACCTTCTACACCGAGTTGCGGCCGATCTCGGACGACTTCGTACCGGCGGCCCTGGCGGTGTCCGGGTTGGACCGCGACCGGCTGCTGCGCGAGGCGCCGAGCGCTGAGAACGCGATGACGGCGGCCGCCCGCTGGATCAACGGGCTGCGCGAGCTCGGGCGCCCGGTCTTCCTCGCCGGGCCGGCGGTCTGGGACGGCATGTTCGTGCACTGGTACTTCGTGCGGTTCGCCGGCCACAGCCCGTTCAGCGCCACCGGCGCCGGTATCGACCTGCGCAGTTACTGGATGGGACTTACCGGCTGCGAGTGGTCGGCGTCCCGCAAGGGCAGCATCAAGCATCGGCTATGCCTCACCGATCTGCCGCACACCCACCACGCCGGGGAGGACGCCGCCGAGCTGGCCAAGGTCTTCGAGGCCGTGCTGCACAGCCGGCCCGACGGCCCGGTGCCCGACGTGAGCTGAAACCATCCGGCGCGCTCGCACCGCGTCGCCGCCAGCCCACCTGGAACGATTGCCGTCCGTCCACTCAGAACGGCCGGTGTCGCCCCGAGCAGGCTGGATGACCACCGTGATGCCGGCGTGATGGCGTGGCGGTGGCCGGCCCCTACATGCTGCGGACACTTCGATGTCTGTGGAAGGGGTCTGCGATGCCTGCCCGGAGCTTTTCCGCCGCACTCGCGGCACTGGTCAGTATGGTGACCGTGGGATCAGCCCTCGTGGCCGTGCCGCAGGCGGTATCCGCGGCGCCGTCCGGTCCCGGCGAGATGGACGAAGCGGGCGCCCGGGCGGCAGCGGTGGCCTCGGGGGTACGGGTGGAGGCCACCGCCCTGAGGACGGAACGGCAGCAGGTCTTCGCCAACCCGAACGGCACCTTCACGCTGGAGCAGTCGGTAGAGCCGGTACGGGTCCGCCGCGGCGCGAGCTGGGCGCCGGTGGACACCACGCTGCGGCCCGCCGCCGGCGGGACGGTCATGCCGGGCGCGACCACGTTGGACATGGCCTTCTCCGCGGGCGGCGACGGGCCCCTGGTACGGCTGCGCCGGGACGGCAACGAGCTGGCGCTGCACTGGCCGGGGCGGCTGCCCGCCCCGACACTGACCGGCGACACGGCCACCTATCCGGAAGTGCTGCCCGGGGTCAACCTGACCCTGCGGGCGACCACGGAGGGCTTCTCGCAACTGCTGGTGGTCAAGTCGGCGCAGGCGGCGGCGAACCCCGCACTGGCTACCGTGCGGCTGCGCACCACGACCAAGGGGCTGGCGGTGCGGGCGGCGGCAGACGGCAGCCTGGCCGCCACGGACCAGGCCGGGCGCGCGGTGTTCCAGGCGCCCACGCCGTACATGTGGGACTCGTCGGGCGGCACGGACGCCCGGCGGGTGCCGGGTGGTCGGGTCCGGTCGATGCGGGTCGCGGTCGACCCCGGTGAGCTGGCCCTGGTGCCGGACCGGCAGTTGCTGACCGCCCCGGGCACCAGGTATCCGGTCTACATCGACCCGTCCTGGTCCGGCGCCAAGCTCGCCTGGACGCAGGTGTGGAGCAACCTCTCCACCACCTCGTTCTGGAACGGCGCGAACGACACCGAAAAAGTGGGGCGGGTCGGCTACGACGCGACCGACGGCAAGTTGACCCGTTCGTTCTTCCGGTTCGACACCACGGGCATCAAGGGCAAGCACATCCTGAAGGCGACGCTGCAGACCTTCGAGGTGTGGTCCCGCTCCTGCACGGCACGGCAGGTGGAGGTGTGGGCGACCAACCCCATCTCGTCGTCGACGACCTGGAAGAACCAGCCGACCTGGTCCTACCGGATGGACTACAAGAGCCTCGCGAAGGGTTACTCGTCGAGCTGCCCGGCCGGTGGCGTGGAGTTCGACGTGACCAGGCAGGTCGTCAACGCGGCGGCGGGCGGTTGGAGCAACGTCACCCAGGGACTGCGAGCCTCCAGCACCGCCGAGACCAACAAGGACACCCTGTCCTGGAAGAAGTTCCGCAGCACCCCGTCCATCACCATCACCTACAACACCGTTCCCGGCGCGCCGACGAACCTCACCACCGAGGGGTCGGCGACCTGCACCACCGGCGCCGGGCGGCTGATGCTCGGCACGACCAAGCCCACCCTGCGGGCCACGGTCAGCGACGTGGACAACGCGGTCAAGGCGCACTTCGAATGGTGGGCGGTGGACGGGACGGCGCCGGTCGGCTCGTACACCTCCCCGTCGGTGGCCGGCAAGACCCCGACGGTGGTCGCGGCGGCCGTACCGTCCGGGGCGTTCGTCAACGGCTCGATCGCCAAATGGCGGGTCCGTGCCGAGGACGGCACCGACAACAGCGCCTGGAGCACGTGGTGTGAGTTCCAGGTGGACACCACCGTGCCGCCGATCCCGACGGTGAGCTCGACCGCGTTTCCCGACGGTGCCGAGGGCGACGCGGTGATGGGAGTCAACTCCTCGGTGACCATCGGCGCCAACGGCGGGGCGGACATCGCCTCGTACGAGTACACGCTCAACGGCGCCGCCACCGCGCTGGACAAGAAGGCGGCCCCGGCCGCGGAGGGCGAGTCGGTGACCATCACCGTCACCCCGGACCGGTTCGTCAACTGGCTGCACGTCCGGTCGGTGGACACGGCGTCGAACCGGTCCGAGGTGGCGACCGTGGTGTTCTACGCCGGCTCGCCACCCGGACCGGTCGGGGACTGGGCGCTGGACGAGACCGGTGACGGCACCGTCGCGGTCGACTCCACGGCCAACGCCCGCAACGCGCCCCTCGGCGGCGGTGCCACCTGGTCAAACGGCGTCGAAGGCGGCGCCCTGCACCTGGACGGGGTGAGCGGTTACGCCGCCACGGCCGGACCGGTCGTCGACGCGATGAAGTCGTTCTCGGTCAGCGCCTGGGTGCGGCTCACCAACCTCTCGCACAACTCCGTCGCGCTGACCCAGGTCGGGGCCCACGCGAGCACCTTCACGCTCTACTACTCCAGCTACTACAAGCACTGGATCTTCAACCGGACGCCGGCCGACGCCGACGCCGACAACTACACCCGGGCCGTCTCCACCACGGTGCCGGCGGTCGACACCTGGACCCACCTGGCCGGCGTGTACGACGCGCCGGCCCAGCAGATCCGGCTGTACGTCAACGGCGTACTGGAGGCGACCACCGCCTTCACCTTCCCCTGGGCTGGCGCCGGCGGGCTGCAGATCGGCCGGTCCAAGGTGAACAGCGTCCTCGGCGAGTACTTCGCCGGTGACATCGACGCCGTCAAGGCGTACGACCGGGTGCTGCTGCCCGGGGAGTTGCAGCAGGTGCCCCGGCTCGCCGGGCACTGGAAGCTGGACGAGACGACCGGCACGACCGCCGCGGACTCGGCGGGCGGCCACCCGGCCACCTGGTCGTCCACCGGCGTGTCCCGGACCGCCGGGGTCAGTGGCAACGCCGTGGCGGTCGACGGCATCAGCGGGGTGCTGACCGCGTCCGGCCCGGCCGTGCGTACCGACGGAAGCTACACGGTGACCGCCTGGGTGCGCCCGGACAGCCTCACCAGGAACGGGATCGCGGTCAGTCAGTCCGGGGGCGCGGTGTCCGGGTTCAACCTCGGCTACTCGTGGAGCGACGACTACGGGATGTACCTGTGGTCGGTGCGGACCTCGGCCAGCGACGCGTCCGGTTCGGCGTTGCGGGAGGCGGTCGACCCGTTCGACACCCCGATCACCGGGACCTGGGCGCAACTGACCGCCGTCTACGACGCCCAGACCCACCAGCTCCGGCTCTACGTGAACGGCCAGGCGGTGGCCGAGACGGCCCACGCCAGCGCCTGGAACGCCGGCGGTGGCCTGCTCATCGGCCGCGGCCAGGCCCCCAACGTGTCCTTCCCGCAGTACTTCACCGGCGGGATCGACGAGGTGCGGGTGTACGCGGGGGTGCTCTCCGACCAGGAGATCTTCGACAGCTACAGCGCTATCGCCTTCCCCCAGTAGAGCGCCAACGCCAACCCCAGTAGGAGGCAGACCGTGAAAGCCAGGTGGGTCCCGTGAAGATCAGCTGGAAGAGAATCCGGGGGCGCGTCGCGGGAGTGACGGCCGCGGCGCTCGTGGCCAGCGTGCTGGTCGCGTCGCCGGCGGCCGCCGCGCCAGCGCCGTGGCGGACGGCGGCGCAGGCGGAGCGATCGGTGCCCGGGCGTAACCACGTCGCGCGTTTGAAGCCGGCGGATCCGGGGGACCGGTCGGTGTTGCGTGCGGCGCCGGCGGTGAACTGGCCGGGCGCGGGGACGGCGGACGTGTTCGTCCGGGCTGATGCGGGGACGCGCCGGACGCGGGCGGGTCTGCTGCCGGTACGGGTGGGTCAACCGGCCGGCGGTGACCGGACGAGGGCGGCCGACACGGTTCCGGATCGGGTACGGGTGCGGGTCCTGGACCGGGCCGCCACCGACCGGGCCGGCGTCTCCGGCCTGCTCTTCACGGTTGGTGGATCCCGAACCGGCCGGGCTTCGGTAGAGGTCGACTACTCCTCGTTCCGCTTCGCGTACGGCGGGGACTGGGCGTCCCGGCTGCGCCTGGTCCAGCTGCCGGAGTGTGCCCTGACGGCGCCGGAGCGCCCGGAGTGCCGGTCGGTGACCGAACTGCCCACCCGGAACGCGGTACGGGACGGGCGGCTCACCACGGACGTTGGGGTCGGCACGAACGCGACCGTGTTGGCGGCGACCGCGGCCCCGTCGGGCAGCGCCGGCAGCTACCAGGCGACGCCGCTGTCCGCGTCGTCGTCCTGGGAGGCCGGCGGACCGGCGGGCGACTTCACCTGGTCGTACCCGATGGACGCGCCGCCGGCGTTCGGTGGCCCGGTGCCGGACCTGGACCTGGCCTACGCGTCGGGCAGCGTCGACGGTCGTGTCGCGTCCACCAACAACCAGGCGTCCTGGGTGGGTGAGGGCTGGAATCTCGACGAGGGATTCATCGAGCGGCGCTACAAGTCGTGCTCGGACGACGTCACGTCCAGCCCGAAGCCGTACGACCTGTGCTGGGAGACCGACAACGCGTTCATCGCCCTGGGCGGAAACACGACCGAGCTGGTGAAGGACGACACTACCGGCGCCTGGCGGCTGCGTATCGACGACGGCTCCCGGGTGGAGCGGCTGACCGGCGCCAGCAACGGTGACAACGACGGCGAGTACTGGAAGCTCACGGTCCGGGACGGTACGCAGTACTTCTTCGGGCTCAACCGGTTGCCGGGCTGGAGCACCGGCAAGGAGGTGACGAACTCGGCGTGGACCGCGCCGGTGTTCGGCAACGACGCCGGAGAGCCGTGCCACGCGTCGACCTTCGCGGCGTCGTACTGCACGCAGGCGTGGCGGTGGAACCTCGACTACGTGGTCGACCCGAACGGCAACGCCATGTCGTACTTCTACACCACGGCGACCAACTACTACGGCCGTAACATGACCGCCAGCGCGGGCACCGCGTACCACCGGGACGGCTACCTGAGCCGGATCGACTACGGCCAGCGGTCGGACACCATCTACTCGGCGTCCGCGCCGATGCGGGTGGTGTTTGACGTCGAGGAGCGCTGTGCGGCCGGGGCGACCTGCGGCACCGGCGCGATCACCAGGGACACCGCGAAGAACTGGCCGGATGTGCCGTACGACCAGGCCTGCGCGGCCGGTGCGACCTGCACCAACCTGTACGCGCCGACGTTCTGGTCGCGTAAGCGGTTGGCGAACGTCACCACGCAGGTGCTGGATTCCGGGACGACCTACCGGGGTGTGGACTCGTGGGCGCTGGGCTACCAGTTCCGGGATCCGGGCGACGGCACCACGCCGGCGTTGTGGCTGGCCTCGGTCACCCACACCGGCAAGGTCGGAGGCAGCCTGGCGGAGCCGGCCGTCACCTTCGAGGGCGTCCAGATGGAGAACCGGGTGGACGCCCAGGAGGGCATCCCGCCGATGATCAAGTGGCGGCTCTCCGACGTCTACGACGAGTCGGGCGGCCACGTACGGGTGAACTACTCGGCCAGGGAGTGCACCCGGGCGGCGGCGCCGAAGCCCGACTCGAACACCAGCCGCTGCTTCCCGGGCTACTGGACGCCGGAGGGGGCGACCACGCCGCAGCTGGACTGGTTCCACAAGTACGTCGCGGTGCAGGTGCTGGAGGATGACCAGTCCGGCATCGCCGGTATCGAACAGACCGACTACGAGTACCTCGGCGGCGGGGCCTGGCACCACGACGACAACGAGCTGACCCCGGCGAAGTACCGCACCTGGAGCGAGTGGCGCGGCTACGGCAAGGTCCGGGTCACCCACGGCGCGCCGAACGAGGTGCGTTCCCAGCACGAGACGACCTACCTGCGAGGAATGGACGGCGACGCGCTGACCAGCGGCACCCGCAGCGTCTCGGTGACCGACTCGGAGGGCGTCGCGATCCCCGACCATCCGGCCCTGGCCGGGTTCACCCGGGAGTCGATCACCTACGACGGGGTGGGCGGCGCCGTCCTCGACGGTGACATAGACGATCCGTGGATCTCGGCACCCACAGCCACCCACGGGGCCAGGAAGGCGTACCTGGTCGGGGTGGGCAGGGAGCGTTCCCGGCTCGCGGTGTCGTCCGGGGGCTGGCGGCGCACCGAGACCCGGACCACCTTCGACTCGTACGGGCTGCCCAGCCAGGTCGACGACCTGGGCGACACCTCGACGTCGGCGGACGACGAGTGCAACCGGACCACGTACGCGCGCAACACCGATGCCTGGATGATGGACTTCGAGGTACGCGTCGAGCGGGTCAAGGTGGCCTGCTCGGTGACCCCGTCCCGGCCGGCCGACGTGCTCTCCGACGTACGCACCTTCTACGACGGGTCGACCACCTTCGGCACCGCGCCGACCAGGGGCGACGAGACGTTGACCCAGGAGCTGGCCTCGTACTCGGGTTCCACCCCGGTGTACGTGCAGGCGACCCGCTCCACGTTCGACAGCTACGGCCGTACGCTGGCCCGTTACGACGAGCTGGACCGGGTCACCACCACGGCGTTCACCCCGACCAGCGGTGGCCCGACCACCGCCACCACCGTCACCAACCCGTTGGGTCACGTCCTGACCACCACGCTGGAACCGGCCTGGGGTGAGGCGACCTCGGTCGTCGACCCGAACGGCCGGCGCAGCGACCTGGCCTACGACCCGTTGGGCCGCCTCACCGCCGTCTGGCTGCCCGACCGGTCCAAGTCCACCGGCGACCCGGCGAACCTGAAGTACTCCTACCTGACCCAGACCACCGGGCCGAATGTGGTGACCGCGCAGACCCTGCGCGACGACAACGGCTACGACTCGGTGTACACGCTCTACGACGGGCGGTTGCGGGCCCGGCAGACCCAGGTGCCGGCCCCCGACGGTGGGCGGGTGGTCACCGACACCTTCTACGACTCCCGTGGCCTGATGTCGAAATCCACCGCCGCGTATTGGAACAACGGGGCGGCCGGCGGCACGCTGTTGACCGTCGCGGACAACACGGTGGCGTCGCAGACCCGGTACGTGTACGACGGCGACGAGCGGGAGACCGCGCGGATCCTGCTGTCCTACGGTGCGGAGAAGTGGCGGACCACCACCACCAACAGCGGTGACCGGATCGACGTGGATCCGCCGGCGGGGGACACCGCGACCAGCACCTTCACCGACGCCGAGGGGCGGACGGTGGAGCTTCGCCAGTACGCGTCGGGCTCGCCGACCGGCAGCTACGACGCCACGAAGTACACCTACACCCGGGCGGGTGAGCTGGCGACGGTCACCGACCCGGCCGGCAACGTCTGGCGCTACGACTACGACCTGCGGGGCCGCAAGGTTCGCGACACCGATCCGGACAAGGGGGCCACCAGCTACACCTACGATGACGCCGACCAGTTGGCGACCAGCACCGACGCCCGTGGCGTGACCCTGGCGTACAGCTACGACGCGCTGGGTCGCCAGACCGGCGTGTACGACGGGTCGACGTCCGGCACGAAGCGGGCCGGGTGGACGTACGACACGCTGGCCAGCGGCGTGGTGGTGAGGGGACAGCCGGCCACCGAGACCCGGTACGTGAACGGCAACGCCTACACCACCTCGATCAACGGCTACGACCCGGTCTACCGTCCGCTCGGCAGCACGGTCACCATCCCGGCCGTCGAGGGTGCTCTGGCCGGTAACTACCGGGTCAACACCGGCTACACCGCCACCGGGCTGCCGCTGTCGGTGTCGTACCCGGCCGCCGGTGGCTTACCGGCGGAGACCCTGCGCTACGGCTACGACAGGACCGGTCGGCTGCAGACCGCGCAGACCGGGCTGGCGAAGCTGCTCACCGGGGCCAGCTACACCCCGTACGGCGAGCCGTCTCAGTTCAACCTGGAGGCGGTCGCCGGGAAGCAGCTCGCGCAGACGTTGTTCTACGACGACGCCACCCACCGGCTGGCCCGGTCGGTGGTCGACCGCAACGTCGCGCCGACCCACCTGGCCGACGTCAACTACACCTACGACCCGGCCGGCAACGTCACCAAGGTCGCCGACACGCCGGTCGGCGGCCCGGCCGACATCCAGTGCTTCGGCTACGACTTTCTGCGCCGGCTCACCGACGCTTGGACGGCCACCGACGACTGCGCCGCGGTGCCCAGCCCGTCGGTGGTGGGCGGCCCGGTCCCGTACTGGCAGTCGTGGACCTACGACAAGACCGGCAACCGACTCACCGAAACCAACCACGACACCACCACCGGCGCGGAAACGACCAGCACCTCGACCTACCCGGTACCCGGGTCGGCGCACCCGCACGCACTGTCCACCGTCACCACCGGCGGCCAGACCGACAGCTACGGCTACGACGCCAGCGGCAACACCACCCAGCGGAAGGTGGCCGGCTCGACCCAGACGCTGACCTGGGACGCCGAGGGCGAGCTGACCAACGTCACCGAGGGAACCAAGAGCACCGATTACCTGTACGACGCGGACGGCGACCGGCTCATCGCCCGGGACCCCGACGCCGTCACCCTCTACCTCGACGGCACCGAGCTGAAGCTGACGAAATCGACTGGGGTGGTGTCCGCCACCCGCTACTACAAGATCGGCTCGGTCACCGCGGTGCGGGGCACGACCGGGCTGTCCTTCGAAGCCGCCGACCGGTTGGGCACCGGTCAGTTGTCGGTGGACGCTGACGACCTCGCCGTCACCCAGCGCCGCTACCTGCCGTTCGGCAAACAACGCGGCGCGGCACCGACCTGGCCGACCACCAAGGGCTACGTCGGTGGCACGATGGACGCGTCCACCGGGCTGACCCACCTCGGCGCCCGCGAGTACGACCCGGACACCGGGCGGTTCATCTCGGTCGACCCGATCATCGACCACGATGACCCGCAGCAGATGAACGGGTACGCGTACGCCAACAACACCCCGATGACGCAGAGCGACCCGGACGGGCTGTGGTCGTACGACCCGGGTACCGGCCACTACTGCGACGGGTGCGGCGGCCACAACACCTCCCACAAGAAGAAGCACCACAAGAAGAAGCACCACAAGAAGAAGCACAAGTCGCGCGGCCATCGCTCGTCCGGGCTTCACTTCTGCGACGGCTGCGAGTACGGCGGCAGCGGCGACCACCATTACCACCCGAAACACAAGAAGATCTACCCCGGCGATCTCCACATGTACGAGAAAAGGATCACGGCCGAGAGGCGCCGGTTGGCCCGGGAGCACGCCGCCAAGCAGCGCCGCCAGGCGGCGGCCAAGCGGGCCCGGCTGGCCGCGCTGCGGGCCAAGAAGCAGAAGTGGATGAACTGCATGCGCCAGAACGTCGGGTACACCCGGATCTGCGGCAAGGATCCGATACCGCGGAAGGGCGGTCTCTTCCACCACCTGCACCAGCATGTCGGATTTACCTGGACAGCCTGCCCGCCAACTTCGCGCGTATGCCTCAAATACAAGATCCAGAACGGTAGGCAGAGCATTCTGGTGTCGTACATGACCAGCCCTTCCGCGTTGGGAGCGGCGTCGCTCTTCCCGTCCATCTCCTACTCCCACTGGTCCCACGGTCGGAAGAAGGTCAGCGTCTCGGGAAGCGTCGGCCGCTGGGGCGGCGGTTACGGCATCAGCAAAAAGACCGGATTGCCCGTTTGGGAGGACTGGGACGTCTCGGTCGGCCTCAATCCCGCGGGCGGCCTTGCCGGTACAGAAAACACTGGCATCAAGGCGGTCGGCCTTAGCTACACCGTGACCATCTGGACCAGGTGCGCGAGAGGTACCTGCCGGTAGCCGTCCCGATCAACCGGCTCGCCGCCGGGGCGCACCCGCCCCGGCGGCGAGCCCGCGCGTGGTGGCGGCACGCCCACTTGCCGACCGTGCGCCACCGACCGCACGCCTGGCGACGACGTCATCCCGCGGACCGGCCCGTTACCGTCCCGTGATCAATAGACCGGCCATCGCAGGTCGAACCGTCACTACGGTGTGGTCAACACCCCCGGGGGGCACAAAGGCGTCAGCTTACCCAGAGTGAAGGGGTCGGTCCATGGAGTTGACTCACGACGACAACGAGACCGCCGGCCTGGGCTTCGGCATCCTCGGCCCGATCAAGATGCACACGCGGTCCGGCCCGGTGGCGCTTACCGCTGCGCGGCTGCGGGTCGTACTCGCCGTGCTGTTGTTGCGGCCGAACCAGGTGGTGCCGCTCGACGACATCGTCGACCGGCTCTGGCCGGAGCGCCCCCCGGCGACCGCGCGGGACCAGGTGGTCAACGTGGTCTCCGCGCTGCGCCGGCTGGCCGGGGAGGCCGGCCGGTCGGCCGCCGGGCAGTGGTTGACCACCCAGCCGCCCGGCTATCTAGCCCGGATCGATCCCGAGCAGCTCGATGTCGAGAACTTCGACGCGTACGTCCGGCAGGCCGACGCCCAGACATTGGCCGGACGCCCGGCCGAGGCCGCGCTGGCGCTGCGGGCGGCGCTGGCGTTGTGGCGCGGTCCGGCGCTCGCCGACGTGCCGGCACCGTTCGCGGTCGCCGAGGCGCAGCGGCTCGCGGAGTCGCGGCTCGCCGCGACCGAGAAGCTGATCGACGCCGAGTTCGCGGTGGGTCGGCACCGGGACGTGGTGCCGGAACTCATCCATCTGGTGGCCGAGCATCCGCTGCGGGAGGGGCTGCGCGGCCGGCTCATGACGGCGCTGCACGAGGACGGCCGTACCGCCGACGCGCTGGCCGTCTATCGCGCCGGGCGGCGGCTGACGATCGACGAACTGGGTCTAGAACCGGGCCCCGAGCTGCGTCGGATCGAACGCGCGATCCTCAGCGGCGTCCGGTCCGACGCGCTGGCGGACGCGCCTGCGGCCGTACGGGTGTCGGCCGGCCCACCGGCCCAACTGCCCCGCGACATCGGCGATTTCATTGGCCGGCGGGACGAGGTGGCCGAGATCAGCCACCGACTCGGCGGCCCGGCCACTGGCACCGCGCTACCGGTGATCGCGGTCAGCGGACCGCCCGGCGTAGGCAAGAGCGCGCTGGTCACGCACGTGGCGCATCTGATGCGGGCGCACTATCCCGACGGGCAGGTGCACGTCGATCTGCGGGGCACCCGCGGTGGCCGGGAACCGGCGGCGGTGCTGCTCGGGATGCTCCGCGCACTGGGGATGCCCCGATCCGCCGTACCGGACGACGTCGCCGATCGAGTACGGCTGTTCCGGTCGCTGACCGCCGGCCGGCGGGTGTTGCTGGTGCTGGACGACGCGGCCGACGCGGCGCAGGCCCGCCCGCTGCTCCCGGGCTGGACGGGCTGCGCAGTGCTGGTCACCAGCCGGGCCGAGCTGGCCGGCCTGGAGGGAGCCCACCGGATACGCCTCGACGCGCTGCCCGGCGAAGAGGCGTTGGCTCTGCTGGCCGCCACGGCCGGCCAGGAGCGGGTGTCGGCCGAGGCGACCGAGGCATGGCGGATCGTCGGACTGTGTGGCCGGTTGCCGCTGGCGCTTCGGATCGCGGGCGCCCGGGCGGCGTCCCGACCGGAGTGGTCGCTGCGCGGGCTCGCCGATCGGTTGGCCGATCCCGACCGGCGGTTGGACGAACTGCGGACCGGCGACCTCGACCTGCGCGCCAGTCTCGAACCGAGCCTGCGCAACCTGGATTCGGACATCGAGTTGGCGGCGGGACGGTTGGCGTCGCTGGATGTGGCGGACTTCCCTACCCGGGTGGTGGCCGCGGTGCTGGGCGTATCACCGGCCGCCGCGGAGAGTCTCGTCGACCGGCTGATGGAACGGCAGATCCTCGGGTTCGCGGGCCTAGACACCGAACGCCGGCCCCGGTACCGGTTCCCCGAATTGATCCGCCTGTACGTGCGGGAACGCGACGCGGCGCGGCGCGCGGCGGCGGATCCACCGCCCGGGATCCCGACGGGACCGAATCGTCCGGGGCCTGGGCCGCACACCGAGATATCGCTCGTCGAACCCGTTTCGCCCTGGCCCCGGGCGTGGGACCTGCCGCACCTGATCTCCCGCGAGGCACGGGACCCGTGTTTCATGACGGCCGGCCGGGCCTGAATCCTGAGGCGTGCTACGCCCCCGGACGTACGGCGGTCGCCGCGCGTGAACGGACGGCCGGACGGTCCGGGCGCGACAGGATCGAAGCCGTCACGGTGAGCCGCCCCGGCGGCCACCACCAAGGCCGACCGACGGGGATGTGGTCCCGCATGGCGAGCGTCGCGACGGGTGGTAGCCGGCGATTCCGGCTCGGAAACCGCACCCGCAAGACAGTGCTGGTGGTCCACATAGCGTCGGCCGGCAGTTGGCTCGGTATCGACGTCGTGATGGGTCTACTCGTCGTGACCTCGGTCTTCACCGACGACACCGGCACCCGGGCGCTCTGCTACCAGGCGCTCGGACTCTTCACGGTCTGGCCGTTGTTCACGGTGGGCATCCTCTGCCTCGCCAGTGGCGTGGTGCTGGGCCTGAGCACCAGGTACGGGCTGGTCCGTTACTGGTAGGTCGCGACCAAGCTGGCGCTGAATCTCGTGCTCACCGCCCTCGTACCGCTCGCGCTGCGGCCCAGTGTGGCCGAATTGACCCAGCTGGGCCGGCAACTCGCGGCCGGGGAACCGGTGAACGCCGTGCTCGGCAACATGGCCTATCCGCCGATCGTGTCGCCGACCGCCCTGCTCGTCGCGATGACCCTGGCGGTGTTCAAGCCGTGGGGCCTGATCCGAAAGCGTCCGGCGTCCCGCTCGGCGGCGACGGCCGAGGCCGCTGGCGGCCAGTCCGTCGACGGCAGGGCGTGGCGGTAGACCCCCGCCGGTTCACCGGGCCGACGCCTCCGGTCCCGGGCCGCCGTTGCCGATCGGCGGGAACCGCTCGTCCGGCATCACGGGACCGACCCCCGCCGCGTACGCCGCGCCGAACTGCAACTTGGTCGAGCCCGCGGGATCGGCAGCCCTGGTGCTCGTGCTCACGAGCGCCGGTTGGCCAGCCCTTCGTCGACGAGGTCCCAGAAGTAATCCGCGTCGGCGAACCGGATGAGCGCCCGCATCTGGGCCGGGCCGTCGACGGTGCCGAACCTGTCACGCTGGCCGGTCACGGCTTCTCGGACGAGGGCCCGGTTGCGGGCAGCGAACGCCTCCAGTGCGACGGCCATTCGGTCGGCGTGCTCGATCGCCGGCAGCAGTCCACCCGGGTCCAGCTCCAGCAGGGCGCTCTTGGCGGCGAGCTGGATGATGCGGCGTTGGGCGGCGGAGGGGACGCGGTCGAAGTATGCCGCCTGTAGGTGCGCCGGTGTCGGGGAAAAGCTGGAATCGCAGATGTAGCTCTTGAACTCATCGAGTGCCCGGCTGCCCTGCGTCGGTGGATGGGTGAGCAGGGCGGTGAGCGCGACGACGAGATGCCCGCGGGCCACTTCCGCGTGGGGCTCGTAGGTGCCGCCGTGCAGCCGCAGGGACGGGTGCACGCAGAGGTTGCGGTCCTCCTGGATGCGGCTGAGCTCGTGGGCGTCGATCGCGTCGATCAGTTCGAACTTCTCCGCGTCGGTGAGCAGGTCGGCCTCGATGGCCTGCATGGCTTTGACGCCTTCGCGGTTGAGCCCGTGCGCCTGCGCGTTGGTGACAGCCGTGCGGAACGGGATCGCCGTCGAGTCGCCGTCGTCGGCGAGCCCGATCAGCTTCGTGATGATGTCGGCGGTGACGGCGGTCCACGTCGCGGCGATGCTGGCCCGGAACGCGCCAGCGTTGTAGCAGCGCAGCGCCTCCCCGGCTAGGTGCCGGGTCTCCGGGCTCCATACCTGATTGACCAGGGTGTCCAGGTCCGCCATCAACTGCCTCCGCCGCCTGCCAAAACCAGGCTGGCGCACAGCGGGCACGACATCCCATCAGCGATTCCGTCTCCCGACCACCGGCAGGGGCACGATCTGCCAATAGGACTGCCACGCGTCCTGCAATGGGGAGTGCCCACCTGCCAGCGGCTACCGGACCCGACGGCAGTGACTAGTCAGCGACGTGGATGACGATCTTACCGCGGCGTTTGGCTGTCTCGAGTGCCTCGTAACCTGAGTGCGTCTCAGTGAGGGGCAGCACTCGGTCCAGCACCGGCCTCAACTGGCCGTTATCGACGAGCTCGGCGATGGAACGCAACGCGTTCTGGTTGGGCTCGACGATGAAGTACACCCCACGAGCGCCATGCCGGGCTGCTTCCTGCTGGTCGGGTGGGGTGACGAGGGTGACCAGGACACCGCCCGGTTTCAGGACTGACCAGGACCGCGCCTGCGTGGCTCCTCCGACAAGATCAACGACCACGTCCACGTCGCGGACGTGGTCCTCGAAGCGGTCGTGCGCATAGTCGATAACCTGCTCGGCACCCAGGCCCTTGACGAATTCCAGGTCGGCCGCCGCCGCCGTGGCGCTCACGCGAGCACCGAGGCCGGCTGCGAGCTGCACCACGTAGCTCCCCACGCCGCCGGCGCCGCCCTGCACCAGCACGTGCTGGCCGGCCTGCAGGTCGGCGTGGTCCACCAGTGCCTGCCAGGCACTCAACGCGGCCAGTGGGAGCGCTGCGGCGTGGTCGTGGTCAACGGTGGCGGGTTTGGCCGCCAGGACGGCCGCGGGCACGGCGACGTACTCGGCCGCCGCGCCATCGCGGGTGAAAGGGATCAAGCCGTAGACGGCCTCCCCCTCGGCGGGGCTCTCCACCCCCGTCCCGGACGCCGCGACGACTCCGGAGAACTCATGCGACGGGATGATCGGAGTGCGCTCAGGCCCTGACTCGTCCGAGCTGTACGTCCAAGTCTGCGGCCAGGTGAGCTCAGTGGGTGTCATGGAAGCAGCCTTCACGGCCACCAACACCTCACCAGGCCCCGGCTCAGGCCGCGGCGCCTCCTCGTACACGAGCTGCTCCGGCCCGCCTCTGGTGTGAGCTCTCACGGCGTGCATCGTGCTCATCCGACTGCTGCTCCCTCCCGACCGTATTTCGATCAGCCCACCGGCCGCCCTGGGGATAAACCGCAGGCCAACTCCCGCATTATCTGGCGGTTCGGCAGCGCGCCTGTCGGACTTCCGTAACCCATGCCCCTTCGGCGCAGAAGCGCGCTGGATCAGGGGCTCCGGGGCAGCAGCACGCGGCGGTCGTCTGACGGCGACCGCCGAAGCCAAGCATGTGCGGATTACACGATCAACGTTCAAAGACGAGGCACCAGAGAGGCTCCGCCTCGGACCGCCGAGCAGGCCAGTTGAGCTGGACCCACAGCCTGTGGCCCTACCTCGGGCCAAGCTCACGCAGTGACCCGCGGCCCGATCTTGGCCGGCCGCCGCCACCCGCTGCGCCGGGCCGAGACAAGCACCGGTCGGCGCGAATCGCTCGCTCTTCGGCGTCCCCTACCTGAGTGGGTAACGGGGCGGATTGGAGGGCAACGCCAGCATCAACGCTCACGGCGGGCGCGGCCGTCGGGCGGTAGCTCGATGTATCGGTGAATCGGGCGCTGGCGGATGGGTGGGTTGTCATGGGAGAGGTCCTCCGAGAGTTGGTCGTGCCGGTTGCTCCGGCGGGCATGAAGAAGCGGCCGGTGCCGTCGGGCACCGGCCGCTCATTGAGCAGGGCGTACATCTTCAGTTGTCATGCCCGGCAGCGACGGGGACGGGAGAGCGCTGTTGATGGCGGGCCCGCTGCCGCGCGTCCGTTTGGACCAACGAACCTTTTTCAACGTGGTCAGGGCGGCAACACCCGGCGCCGGCCAATGGCCCGGATGCCTCGGCCCGATGCCAGGTTGAAAAAATTCAGAGGAGCTGCGCGGCCCGCGACTCCAGATAGCGCTGCTCGGGCTGGCTGAGCGTGAGCCGCGCCGCCAGCCGGTAATGCTCCTGCGCCCCGGCCTGGTCGCCGGCCAGCTCCAGCAGATGGGCCCGCACCGCCGCGGTCCGGTGGTGCCGGGCCAGCACCGGATCCTCAGCGATCTGGTCTAGAGCGGCGAGCCCGGCTTCCGGGCCGTCGACCATGGCACGCGCCACGATCCGGTTCAGCGTGACCATCGGGCTCGGGGCGAGTGCGTGCAGCATCCCGTACAGGGCGAGGATCTGCGGCCAATCGGTGTCCTCGGCGCGCGCTGCCTCGTCGTGCACCGCCGCGATCGCGGCCTGCAGCTGGAACGGGCCGATTGGGGCCCGCGCCAGCGTGTGGGTGATGATCGTGACGCCTTCGGCGATCGCGGCCGCGTCCCAGCGGCGCCGGTCCTGCTCGGCGAGCGGGACCAGGGTGCCGTCCGGCCCGGTACGCGAGGGCCGGCGCGCGTCGGTGAGCAGCATCAACGCGAGCAGCCCGGCCACTTCGCCGTCGTCCGGCAGGCGCCGGTGTAGCTGCCGGGTCAGCCGGATCGCCTCCCGGGTCAGCTCCACCCGGTTCAAGGCGTCGCCGGAGCTGGCCGTGTAGCCCTCGTTGAAGATCAGGTAGAGCACGTGGCGGACCGCGGTGAGACGCTCGCCGAGCTCGCCCGGCGCGGGCATATTGAACCGGGTGCCGGTGTCGCGGATCCGCTGCTTGGCCCGGCTGATCCGCTGGCCGACGGTGGCCTCCGGCAGCAGCAGCGCCCGGGCGATCTCCGCGGTAGTGAGCCCGCCGACCGCCCGCAGGGTGAGGTTGACCTGCGCCGGCACGCTCAGCGCGGGATGGCAGCAGAGCAGCAGCAACGCCAACTCGTCGTCGCCACGGACCTGCGGCGCGGGCTCGTGGCGGACCGCCTCCTCGCGGCGCCGGCGGGCCGTCTCGTTGCGCAGCAGGTCCACCCGTCGGCGGCTCGCCACATTGATCAGCCAGTTCCGCGGCTGCTCCGGGACGCCGGTATCCGGCCACTGCCGGGCGGCCGCGATCAGCGCCTCCTGCACCGCGTCCTCGCAGGCCTCGAAGTCGCCGTAGCGGCGCACCACGGCGGCCAGGACCTGCGGCGCGCATTCGCGCAGCAGGTCCGGCAGCCCGGTCACAGCTCCCATGTGCTCATATCGAGGATCGGGCGCACCTCGACCCGGGTGTACGCGGCGTCCGGCGCCTTCGCGGCCCAGGCGACCGCCTCGTCGAGATCCGCGACGTCGATCAGGTAGAAGCCGGCCAGATGCTCCTTGACCTCGGCGTACGGGCCGTCGGAGGTGATCGTCCTACCGTCGCGCACCGAGACCTGGGTGGCCAGGGCCGGGTCGCCCAGCCCTTCGCTGACCACCAGCACGCCGGCCTCGCGCATCTCCTCGGTCAGCCGCAGGTGACCGAGGCCGAAGTCGGTCCGCTGCTGATCGGTCAGCGTCTCCCAGACGGCCAGCGACTGCGGGTTCGA
Organism: Micromonospora sp. SL1-18; assembly: GCF_047921505.1. NCBI lineage: Bacteria > Bacillati > Actinomycetota > Actinomycetes > Micromonosporales > Micromonosporaceae > Micromonospora > Micromonospora sp. SL1-18. The sequence goes on from NZ_JBLROA010000038.1 coordinate 34,329, forward strand.
CTGGATCAGGATCAGGTATTTCATGGCTTCTCTCCTTCTCTCTTGCCCGGGATGTCGAAACCGGCCGGCCCGGCTTCGACATCCCGGACAAGAGAGAAAGGTAGGACCTGTCATGGACGAGATCCGGGAAGCCATCGAGGGCAAGGCCGCGCTGCTGCAGAAAGGTGACGCCAAGGCCATCCTGTCGTACTACGCGCCCAGCTTCGTCGAGTACACCCTCGCCCCGCCGCTGCGCCAGCCCGGCGACGGCCGGAACCCGGCCGCGCTGGAGGCCTGGATGGCCACCTTCGAGGCGCCGCCGCGCCGCGAGGTCACCCAGTTGGAGATCACCACGGACGGCGACGTGGCGTTCGCGACCAGCCTCGACTGCCTGACCGCTGTGCCTCGCGGCTCCACCGAGAGCTTCAGCCTGTGGTTCCGAGTGACGCTGGGGCTGCGCCGCATCGACGGGCGCTGGCTGGTGACGCACGAGCACGAGTCGGTGCCGTTCGAGATGGACGGCTCGTTCCGCGCCTCGACCGGGCTGACCCCCACCGACTGAGGTGATCAGGGGCGCTGGGCCCGCCGCCGACGCCCCTCGGTGGCGTTTCCGCGCAACCCGGAGATGGTCGCCGCCCGGGGCGGGGCCAGCCTGGTCGTGGCGCTGCTGGTGGGCTGGCTGTGGCTGTGGCTGCGTCGTACCGAGTCGATCCGCCTGCCACATTGTCGGCACCCGCAGGGTCGTCGATGACCTGGATGCACAGATCCTCAGCCTGTTGCTGACCGGCCTCACCGATCAGGCGCTCGCCACCCAACTGCGCACATCCCTGCGGACGGTGCAGCGCAGGGTCGGGCACCTGATGGATATCGCGAAGGTGCGTACCCGCATACAGCTGGGGTTCCAAGCGGCACGGCGGGGCTGGCTCGAAGCCAGCCCAGGCGGCCATCGGACCGCATGAGGTCGCAGCCGCAACCGGCGCCGCGCCTGGCTACGGGATAATGCCGCTACGGCGGCCTTCGGCGACCATCCACAGGATCTCGATCTCGCGTGTGGTCAGCGCCCGCTCGGGAGAGTTGGAATCGATCAATCTGCCGTCCCGCGCCCGCCCCGGTCAGCTGGCTGGCTTGGGTCAGCTGTGACGAAAATTGACGGCGGAGAGGGACTTCCTCTCCGCCGTCGTCCAGGTGGCCTCGGTTAGGGACAGTTGATCGGCGGGTAGGGCACCTGCCGCACTTGGTAGGACGGCTTTCCGCTCGCGGCGACGACCGTACCGTTCACGGTCACCTTCCCGGCGGGAAGCGATACCGACCCGGTGGGGAAGGTCTGGGAGACCTGCATACCGGGCGGCACATCGCGGAACTCCTTGGTGCCCCAAGGAGTGGTGATGCGGACACCGGCTGCCAGCAGCTCCCGGTTCGTCACTTCGACCGCGACGGCGCCACCGGACGGAAGGCATACCGTCCGTGCCTGTGTCGACAGGTCCACCTCGTCACCGCCGGGAGGCATGAGCCGCAGGGCGTGGAACAGACTCGGATCCTTCGACTCGGCGACACCCTTGCCCCATGTGCTCCAGCCACGGCGGCCCGACCCGTCGTTGTCGTTGATCGCGATCGTGGCGGCCATGATGCGATTGGCCGGGTCGACCCCGAGCGCCGCCCACGTCACTGCCAGCTCGTAGGTCGTCGTCTTCGTCTTCTCGTCCCGCTTCACCATGGTCGTGATGCCGTCCGTCCCGCCGCTCACCGGTAGCCATCGGGTGACATCGACCGGTCCCACGTCGGTCAGGGCCGTGCCGACCTCGCCTACGGGGCGACCATTTTCGCCTGGCCAGCCGGGGGACGACCCGAGCTGGAGACTGTCGCCCTGCCAGATGGCCGCACCCCTTGTGGGCTGCGCCTGGACGTCGTCGGTGATCTGCGCCGTGAGGTAGAGCCGGCTGTCGTCGTGGGTGATCCACAGGCTCCCGCTGAGGTCGTGCGGGCCCTTCCATCCGGTGATCGCCTGCTCGTCCTTCCCAAGCGTCTGCGCCGGGAGCTTCTCCAGGGCGCGGTCCACCACGCCGTCGATCTTCACCGTCTGGTATGGGATGTCCACCGCCACTGAACTCGCAGCTACAACGATGCCGCTCGCGGTACCGGTCGCAGGTCCGGAGACGGTCGCCGCCCACGCACCGAAGGTGGTGAGCGGAACATCCTGTACGGCCATGGCTCCGCCCGCCACCTGCGCATCGGCCAGCACCGTTCCCCTCGAACCGCCGACGGCCCAGGTGACGCCGTCGAGGCGTACCGCATGCGTGCTGCGATTGAGAACCTTGAGCCGCAGCACGTCCGCGCCGGCAGCGCTCAGCGCGTGCTCACCCGTCAGCTGCAATGCGGGAACGACCTGCGCGGCGGCGGTAAGGACGCCGATCGCGTGACCTCCCTCCCGCACGACCGCGGTCCAGGTGCGCTGCCCGACCTGAGCGGGCGCGAGCCCCGCCGCGACGTCCTGCGTCGCCCCGGCGGGCACGGTCGCCTGCGTGGTCAGCCCATCGGAGACGAGCGAGAGGGTGCGTGCCGACGTCCCCGTGTTGGCGATGTGCCAGGTGGCATCCGGCGCGATCCCACCGACGGCGCCCGTCACGGCCAGCGAGAATGGCGAGGTGGTCGCGACCTGGCCCAATGCGCCTTGCAGATAGATCGGTTCCGCACCCACCGAGACGTGCACACGTCCGGCGGCGTCGGGTTCAAGGACGGTCGTACCGCCGTAGAGGTTGGTGGCTGTTACCGATCCGGTCGCCTGGACGCTCCACGTCTGCGGCGTCAGTGCCCACAGCGCCTGCATACGCGTGTCAGCGGATTCGCCCGTACGCGGGCCGAACTCGACGCCGTAGTGGCCGGTGCCGAGCGACAGAACTGCGCGTACGGGGCGCTGCGCCGTCTGACGCGTGAGTACGCCCTCAGCGGTGAACGCGGGCTTCGGAGCGTACGCACCACGAGCGTCAACCTCGTTGCGGATCATCCCGAAGTTGTGCTCGGCGTCGGCCGGGTTCGTGCCGTCGTCCTTGAAGTCGTAGACGGTGTAGCGCCCGATTCCGTCGCCGAGGCTGAGCAGTTGTGCGCGCGCGAGGTTGCGGGCCTGTACGCCAGGTGCTACGCCGGGAGGGTTCTGCGTCGTGTACCAGCCCTGCTCGGTGAACCAGATCGGCATGTCGGGGCGCCCCGCCGCGGCGAACTTCTGCCGCAGGATCGCCACGTGGGTTCTGAACGCCTCCGGCTCGGCGGTGAAGTCGTACGGGTGAGTCGAGAACGCGTCGATGTGGTCGAGGCCGCCGGCGGAGATGAAGCCGTCGAGCCAGCCCTGCCAGTCGTTCATCGGCGCGAGGGCAGGCCCGGCCAGCGTCGCGTCCGGATGCGTCGCCTTCACTTTCGTGGCCGTGGCGGCGAGCAGCGCGACATAGTTTTGCGGCGTCGCCCCTGCGGGGCCGTTTACGTCGCGGATGTTCCATTCGTTCCACACTTCGTACGCCGCGCGCGCGGTGCCGAAGTGGTTGACGGATGCCTGGGCGTACCCGGCGAAACCGGCTCGCCCCGCATTGGTTGCGGGCGCTTCTCCCTGGTGGTAGAGCGCGTTGCCGTAGTCGAGCACCGGTAGGAAGTCCACGTCGTTCGCGCGCAGCGCCGCCGTGGCGTTCTCCACGCGCGAGGGGAAGGCGTACGTGCCTTTGACCCGTTCGACTTCCGACCAGTACGCCTCGTCGCGAGCGAAGCCGAGACCAGCCTTCCCGAGCAAGGGGGCGGAGGCTGTCGGCCACCGCTGACCGTAGTGCGTCGCGGCACCAATGCGCCGTTCACGGAGCGTGCTCGCGGGCAACACCGAAACGTCCGTGCCGCCGTTGACGGTGGTGCCATCGGGCTGGACGGCGGCAATGTCAACCGTGTACCAGCCGGTCCCGAGCGTACCGAGGGAAATGGTGTTTCCGAGCTGTGCCGGGGTGCCGGAGCCCGCGGCGACGACGGCCCCGTACGCGTCGCGCACCGACCAACTGAGCGACGTGGCGGCCGTGTCGACGCCGAACGACACGGTGTCGTCGGTCGTGAAGGCGTTGCCGAGCGTGGTCGGCCTGATGGCGAGCGGGGGCGGCGGTCCCTGGGCGATGACATCGTCGACGTCGAGCGTCACGGCGGGGCCGGGAGAAATGCGGAACGCGTCGATCAGCAGCGAGATCTGCGTCAGCGGGCCGTGCCACACGCCGTCATTGGCGCCGCCCCAGTGAACGTACTGAGCACCGCCCGCGAAGGCGGTGACCGACAGTGTCTGCCATTGTGTGCCGGGCGAGAGCGTGAGGGTCTGCTGGTGCGCCTGCCCGGTGCTGTCGACGAGGCGCAGGACCAGGCCGGTCAGCTGGGCGCTGCGTACCGAGAGGTCGAGTCTTTGCAGGTCAAGCGAGGGGACGGCGCGTGCCATCTCGATCGTTCCGCTCGGCGCATTCGCCTGGATGCGGGCGGACGCTGTTCCGCCCGCGGGCGCGTCGGTCGTGGTCGTGAGCGTCGCTGTGGCGCCGCCCGTCGTCACCGGGAACCACGGATCGGTGCCGTGTTCGAAGTCGCCGATCACGACGGGCCCGGTGTTGGCGGCGGCGGACTGTGGGACGGATAGCGGCGCCATGACGGCAGCGAGGGAAGCCAGCAGGGCGAGCGCTCGGCGGGGGAGCGCTCTTTCGGAGCGAGGAGGGATGGTCCTGGGCATGAGCACTCCTCGATGAGGCGTCGGATGATCGCGATCGAGAGGACGGGGAGGCTTTTGCGGTGCGAAAGCGGTTTCGCAGTGCGGCAATTTTCACCGGCCGGCCGGACTCTGTCAATGCCCTCGCGCCGGTATGCTTCCGGCATGCCGTCCAAGCGCAGCGTCCGGTTGAGCGACATCGCGGCGATTGCCGGCGTGTCGCTTTCCACCGCGTCCAAGGCCCTGAACGGGGGCGATCGGATCTCGGAGGAGACCCGGGCGCGCGTGCGTGAGGTCGCGGAGCGGCTCGACTTCCAGCCGAACGCGCTCGCGCGCTCCTTCGCGCTCGGGCGAAGCCGGACCATCGGGATCTTGACCTACCGCGCGGCCAGTACCTTCGCGGGTCCGGTCCTCATCGGCGCGGTGCTTCAGCTCGGCGAGCTGCAACAGGCGTCTCTCGTGTTCGACGAGGACCTGCTCGTGCCGCGCCAGATGACCGACAGCATCCGCGCGCTCCAGGCACGCCGCATTGACGGTCTTCTCGTCGTCGGGGACGGTCACGAACGCGTGTCGCCCTCGGTGACGCACCACTTCGGCGTACCCGTGACGTACGCGTTCGCGGCGTCGGATCACCGCGAGGATGCCGTCTACCTGCCCGACAACGAGGGTGCGGGGCGCCTCGCGACGCGGCACCTGGTGGACGGCGGGCATACGCGTATCGCCCACATCACGGGCGATCGGGACAGCATCGCCGTGCGCCTGCGTGAGCGCGGGATGCGTACGGAACTGGAGGTTGCCGGGCTGAAGCAGGCTGGCGAGACCCGGCACGGGTCCTGGTCTCACGACTGGGGCGCCGAGGCGATGTCTGAGCTGCTCGATTCCGGTGCCGAGGTCGACGCCATCTTCTGCGGCAACGACCATATCGGCCTGGGCGTACTTGAGGTCTGCGCCGCGCGCGGCCTCCGGGTGCCCGCGGACATCGCCGTCGTCGGCGTCGACAACTGGGAAGGCATCGTCCTCGACCAGGGCATCCGCCGGCTGACCACCGTCGATCTGGAGCTGCAGCGGCTCGGCCGGCTGGCCGCCGCCGATGTCCTTTCTCCCGAGCGGGCACCCGGCGAGCACCTCGTGGCGCCGACCCTCGTGCTCGGTCCTTCCTCCTGACGGCACAGCCCGACAGGGCAGCGTTCCTGACAGCACGGCCGTCCTGACGGGCCTGCCGCGTCTCGGCGTGTGCCGGAGTCCTCCGTCGGCATTTGCGTATTGACATCCTCAGTTGGCGTGTGCTTCTCTGCTGCGAAAGCAGTTTCGCAACCCGGTTCCGACAGTGAGGATCATCGGCGTGCCTGAGCTCATCCACCCCGCCCGAGTGCTGGTCACAGGTGCCGACGGGACCCTTGGCCGGCCGATGGTCGAGGCGCTCCTCGCCCGCGGCATCGCCGTCACCGCGCTGTCTCGCACGTGGTCCGCGCCGACACCGGCGGACCGGGTCTTCACCGGCGACGCCGCCGATGAAGTCCTGGTGCGAGACGCGCTGGCGGACGCTGACGCGGTCGTGCATCTCGCGGCGACGGCACACCCCAACCTCGACACGCCGCGGGCCGTGTTCGTCGGGAACACCTCCGCGACGTTCACGGTCCTTGCATGCGCGGGAGAGGCGGGCATCCGCCGGGCGGTCATCGCGAGTTCCATCAACGCCTTCGGCGTACCGATGAATCGGCATGACGTGATGCCCGCATACTACCCGCTGGACGAGGCGTCGCCCGTGGCGCACGACGACGCGTACTCGCTGTCGAAATGGGTTGACGAGCAGATCGGCGCGTTGGCCTGCAGCCGATGGGACATGACCGTCGTCGCCCTGCGCTTCCCGCTGGTCCGCGAGCTCGCCGCGTTGCGGGACACGGTGCGGCGCATGATCACGATTCCCGGCGAACCGGCACGCCTCGCGCGTGAGGGGTGGGCGTACCTGGAGATGTCGGATGCCGTCGATGCGATCCTTCGCGGCCTCACACAGCCGATCTCCGGGATGCATACGCTCCTGGTCGCCGCAGCGGACACCATCATGACTGAGCCCACGGAGAAGCTTCTCGACCGCTACGCCGCCCACGTCGAGCGCAGGCAACGCTTCGACGGACGTCGCGCGCCGATCGACACCTCCGCTGCTCACCGCGTACTCGGCTGGGCCCCCGTCGTCTCGCTCACCGACGGCGAGGCATCCGTCATGGAGGCATCCGCATGAGTCCGCAAGACGCGACGTCCCCCTTCGCCCAGCCCTGGGAAGCACCCGACGACGTGCGCATTACCCGGGTCCGGGCGATCGCGACCGCACCAGAGGGCATCCCACTGCTGGTCGTGAAGGTCGAGACGAACGACGACGGCCTGTACGGGTTGGGCTGCGCGACCTTCACGCAGCGCTGGCGGGCGGTCGCGACCTATGTGGAGGAGCACCTCGCCCGGCTGGTTATCGGCCGGTACCCAGGCGACATCGAAGATCTCGTACGCCTCGCCCGGTTCTCGTCCTACTGGCGCGAGGGCCCGGTCGGCAACAACGCGATCTCCGGGCTCGACCAGGCGTTGTGGGACATCGCGGGAAAGCGGGCCGGACGGCCGGTGCACGAGCTTCTCGGCGGCAAGGCACGCGCAGCGGCCGACACCTACCTACACGCTGCTGGTGCGACCGTGGAGGAGACGCTTGACCAAGCGGAACGCCTCCTGGAGGAAGGGCTACGGCACATCCGGCTTCAAACGGGTCAGCCGGGCGCCGGTCACTACGGTGCCCCGGCAGTGCCCCAGACCGCAGCCGTCGACTATCAGTATCCGGGCGGCTGGAACGTCGAGGAGTACCTTCGGCGTACCCCCGAACTCTTCGCGGCGGCCCGAGCCCGGCTTGGCCCCGACGTCGCTCTGCTGCACGATGTCCACTCGCGGCTCACGCCGAAACAGGCGGTCGTGCTCGCCCGCTCGCTTGAGGCGTACCGCTTGTTCTTTCTGGAAGACGTCGTCGCGCCCGAGCATTGGGACCGCCTGCCCGAGGTACGGGCGGCGTCGCCCGTGCCCCTCGCGGTGGGCGAGCTGACCACATCGCTGACGGACGCGGCGCGCCTCGTGCTCGGCGGGGGCGTCGACTTCATCCGCTCCCACGTCTCCGACATCGGTGGCCTCACCGCGGCGCGCAAGATCGCCGCCGCCGCGGAGCTCGTCGGGGTACGCACGGCGTGGCACGGCCCGGGCGACACGTCGCCCATCGGTGCGGCAGCAAATGTCGCGTTGGATGTGACCAGCCCGGCCTTCGGCATCCAGGAAGGCCACGTGTACGCCGCCGCCGTGCACGACGTCTTCCCCGGGACGCTGCGCATCGAACGCGGCTGGCTGCGCCCCAACGAGGCACCGGGTTGGGGGATCGACCTCGACGAGGCCGCCGCGGCCCGGTTCCCCGCCGGGCTGTCCGGGCACGACGCGTGGGCCGCGCGGGTCCGCGGCCGGGACGGAGGACTCATCGCTCCCTGACCTGCCGCACCGCTCACACCGAGTGATCCACCACCAACAACGTCCGAGGAGACCCATGAAAAGCACAAGAACCCGGCTTCTCGTGCCGGCAGCCCTGGCCGTCGCGGCGCTCGCCCTCGTCCCCGGGTGCAGCGGGTCAAAGAGCGAGTCATCCGGGCCCGTGTCGATCACCGTCGCGGGCATGCCCAACAACCAGCAGCCGGAGGAGCTCAAAAACTTCAACCGCGACATCACCGACTTCACCGCGGCAAACCCCGGCATTAAAGTCACTGGCGACGAAGCCACCTTCGATGTACGCACGTTCCAAGCACTTCTGGCCGGCGGCAAGCTCCCGACCGTTTTCTACGTCCCCTTCACCGAGATGCAGGGACTGATCGCTCGCAAGCAGATCGCCGATATCACCGGCGCCATCCCCAAGGATTCCGCGATCGCCCGGATCAACCCATCCGTTCAGAAGATCGTCAAGGACTCCAGCGACCACATTTACGGGGTGCCAGTTCAGGCGTACAGCATGGGTTTGCTCTACAACCGCGACCTGTTCAAGAAGGCGGGTCTCGACCCCGACAAGCCGCCCACGACGTGGGACGAGGTACGCGCCGCCGCGAAGGCGATCCAGTCGGCCACCGGCGTACAGGGCTTCGCGAGCATGACGAAGGACAACACCGGCGGCTGGGCGCTCACCACGATGAGCTACGCCAACGGCAGCACCATCGAGTCGGCGGACGGCAAGAACGCGACCGTCGACAACGACGCCACCCGCAGCGCACTGGAGTTCTACCGCTCCCTGCGGTGGGAGGACAACACGTTCGGCTCGAACTTCCTGATCGGCTACAACGATGCCATGAAGGCGTTCGCGGGCGGCAAGATCGGCATGTTCGTGCAGGGCGCGGACGCGTACAAGATGCTGGTGTCGAACCTCGGCATGAAGCCCGACGACTTCGGCCTCGCGCCATTGCCGCAGGCGGCCCAGGGGCTGGGTACGCTCGGCGGCGGTACCGTCGCGATCATCAACCCGCGCGCCTCGGCGGACCAGGTGAAGGCCGCGATCAAGTGGGCGGAGTACGTGTACCTCCGCAAGTACGGCAGCCAGGAGGCTGCCGTCGCGGACGCAAAGGCCAAGGCGGCCGACAAGCAGCCGGTGGGCGAACCGGCGCTTTCGCTCTTCGACCAGGCGACGACCGACAGCTATCTCGGCTGGGTGAAGGACTACGTCAATGTGCCGCGGCAGAACTACGCGGCGTACCTCGCCTCCGCTCAGACGATGGCTCTGGTCCCCGAGCCGCCGACGAATACGCAGGAGACGTACGGGACCCTCGACACCGTGGTCCAAGCAGTGCTGACGCGCCAGGATGCCGACATCAACGCGCTCCTCAAGGACGCCCAGCGCAAGGTCCAGGCGACCATCGACGCGGGCTGATCTCCGCTCCCGGCTCCCCGTCGCGCCGCGGCCGCCGTGATGCGACGGGGAGCCCACCAGAACAGACGAGGTGATCTCGCTGACTGTCCAGGCCCCGTCCCGGCCGGCATCCCGCATGCATCAGACCGTGGCGAACCGTCCTTCGCGCCGGCTCATGGGCTGGATACGCCGTGGCGGGCTGTCCACGCTGGTGTTCTTCCTGCCGCTCTTACTGTCGTTCGGCCTCTTCTCGTGGTGGCCGATCCTGCGGTCGCTGCCCCTGAGCGTCCAGCGCACCAATTTCCTGACGACCGACTGGGTCGGCCTCGACAACTTCACGCGAGTCCTGACCGACCCACTACTCCTGACAGCCACGCTCAACACGCTGTGGTTCGCGCTGCTGGCACTCGTGATCGGGTTCCCCGTGCCGGTGATCCTGGCGGTCATCATCGCGGAATTGCGTCGCACCCGCGGACTGGCCTCGGCGCTCGTGTACCTGCCCGTGATCTTCCCGCCCGTGGTGGCCGTCCTGTTGTGGAAGGCCTTCTTCGACCCGAGCCCGACCGGCGTACTCAACACCATCCTCGGGTGGGTGGGGTTGGGGCCGTTGGCGTGGCTCAACGACGGAAACCTCGCCATGACCTCGATCGTGCTGCAAGCCACCTGGGCGTCGTTCGGAACTGCGACAATCATCTATCTCGCCACGCTGATGAGCGTACAGACCGAGCTGTATGACGCCGCGGAGACAGACGGGGCGAATGCGGTCCGGCGGTTCTGGCACGTCACTCTCCCGCAGATGCGCGGCGTGCTGCTCGTGATGATGCTGCTGCAGTTGATCGGCACCTTCCAGGTCTTCACCGAGCCTTACATCATGACCAACGGTGGTCCCGAGAACCGCACGGTCACGATCCTCATGCTGATCTACCGGTACGCCTTCGTATCCGGGGACTACGGACGCGCGACGGCACTGAGCCTACTGCTGGCGATCGCTCTGTCGGGGTTGTCCTGGATCTACCTCCGCGCGACCAAACGCTGGAGCACATCATGACCGCCGACGCCGAACGCAGCATCCTGTCCCGCCTCGATCGGCGCCGCCCCGGCGTACGGATCGCACTCGTCGCCGTCCGAGTGCTGATGTTCGCCTCCCTCGCCGTCCTGTGCTTGGGACCGCTGTTCTGGCTGTTCAAGGCCGCGACATCGACCTCGACCGAGACGCTTTCCGCGCCGTTCTCGTTCTGGCCGAGCGGGATCCACTGGAGCACCTTCGACGAGGTGTGGACGAAGGTCGACTTCGCGCGCTACTTCTTCAACACCCTCTGGCTCATGACCGGGTCGCTGTTCCTCGGGCTACTCGTCGCGACGACCGGCGGCTATGGGCTCGCCGTCCTGAAACCAAGGTACGCCAAGGCCGTATTCGCAGCGATCCTCGCGACGCTGTTCATTCCCGGCGTCATCTCGCTCATCTCGCTCTACCTGACCGTGATGGATATACCGCTCGTGCACGTCAACCTCATCGGAACCCTGTGGGCGGTGTGGTTGCCCGCCTCAGCGAACGCGGTCAACGTGCTGCTCATGCAACGGTTCTTCGCGGCCATCCCCGCCGACCTGTTCGAGGCGGCCCGAATCGACGGCGCCGGTCCCTTCCGAATCTTCGTCTCGCTCGTGCTGCCAATGTCACGGCCGATCCTGGGCGTGGTGAGCCTGCTGACACTCGTCGGGGCATACAAGGAGTTCCTGTGGCCGCTGCTGGTGCTGCCGAATCCGCAGGACCAGCCGATCTCGGTCGCGCTGCCGCGGCTGGAAAGCTCCATCGACTTCGCACAATTCATGGGCGCCCTGTTCATCTCCGTGATCATCCCGGTGGTGCTCTTCCTCGTGTTCCAGCGACAGTTCCTGCGGGCCGCGGGCAACTCGGGAGCGCTGAAGGGTTGAGCGTGGACCTCGCCAATCCGGTCCGCGTCGGAACGGACCGCCTCGGACCGAATGCCTGATCTCGGAAGGAACCCCATGCCTCGATTTGACCTCAACCTCGACGAGCTCCGCGCGTACCGGCCCGATGTACGCGAGCCGGCGGACTTCGACGACTTTTGGACGCGTACGCTCGCCGAGGCGCGCGCCGCAGGCGACAAACCGTCGTTCACGCCGGTCGAGTCGCCCCTGACTGCATGCCGGGTCTTCGACGTGCGGTTCTCCGGGTACGCGGGTGACCCGGTCGCGGGGTGGCTGCTCATTCCGGCCGACGCCGAGGCGCCGCTGCCCACCGTCGTGCAGTACCTCGGCTACGGCGCGGGTCGCGGCCTGCCGCACGAGTGGCTTCCCTGGGTTGCCGCCGGATACGCGCACTTCGTCACGGACACGCGAGGGCAGGGGGCGATGTGGGGCGTCGGCGGCGCCACACCCGATCCGCACGGCAGCGGCCCCGCCGCGAATGGCGTCATGACCCGCGGCATCGAGAGTCCCGACACGTACTACTACCGCCGTGTGTTCACCGATGCCGTACGCGCGATCGACGCTGTCCGGGAGCATCCGCTGGTCGACGCGGGTCGCGTGTCGGTCTGCGGAGGCAGCCAGGGCGGCGGCATCGCGTTGGCCACCGCCGGGCTGTCCGACGGCCTCGTCGCCGCCCTGCCGGACGTCCCGTTTCTATGTCACTTCGAGCGGGCAGTCGGCTTTACCGACCGTGACCCGTACCAGGAGATCGTCCGATACCTCGCGGTGCAACGAGGCATGACGGAGCGGGTCTTTACCACTCTGTCCTACTTCGACGGAGTGTCCTTCGCCTCTCGCGCGTCAGCGGCGGCGCTCTTCTCCGTCGGTTTGCTGGACCAGACCTGCCCCCCGTCCACGGTGTTCGCTGCCTTCAACGCGTACGCGGGGGAGAAGACGATCACAGTCCACCCCTTCAATGATCACGAAGGCGGAGCCGCGGGACAGTGGGCGCTCCAAGCATCCTTCCTCGCGGATCGGCTGGGCCGGTGAGCACCCCAGTCCGCTACGGCGTCAATTACCTGCCCAGCCGCGACTGGTGGTACGCGTGGGTCGACTGGAACGAGGCTGACATCGCCGGAGACCTCGACGTCATCGCCGGACTCGGCTTCGACCACGTGCGCATCCAGTGCTTGTGGCCCTTGTTTCAGCCGAACCCGGCGTACGTCTCCTCGGCGATGCTCACCCGGCTCGTACGCCTGCTCGACCTCGCCGAAACGCGCGGCCTAACAGTCTGCCCGACCGTGCTCGACGGCTGGTTGAGCGGCTTCGACTTCCGTCCCGCCTGGCTACGGGATGCCAATCCTTTCACCGATCCAGACGCGGTGGAAGCGGCCGCGCTGTTGGTGACCGCAGTCGCCAGGGCTGTCTCGGCGCACCCGGCCCTGTGGTGTCTCGACATCGCGAACGAGCCGAACGTGCTGATGCGACAGTCCGGGCTCGCATCAGGCACCTGCGATGGCTGGGCGCGTCGCATGGTCATGGCCGCACGCGCTGGGGCTCCGGGCGTGCCGGTGACTGTTGGTGTTGATCACGAGCCCTGGATGACCGGGGACTGCGCGCTCACCGCGGCGACGGTTGTGGACATCTCGGACCTGGTCGCCATCCACGCCTGGCCGTACTTCACCGGCGCCTTGGCACGGTTCGGTGATCAGGAGCGCGGCGCATGGGCGATCCCGGACTACCTCGCCCAGGTCGCGTTAGCGATCCTCAACGGACGACGAAAACCGCTGTGGGTGCAGGAGGTCGGCGTGTCCGACCTCTGGCTCAAGCAGGCGACGGTGCCGGACTTCGCCGAACGGATGCTGCGGCGGATCGCAGCGATCCCAGAGGTGACCGCCGTGACGTGGTGGGCATCGCACGACATCGATCGCCGGTTGCGCGGCTTCGACGAACTCGAATACGGGCTCGGTCTCATTGATACGGAGAACACCGTAAAGCCGATCGGGGAGCGCGTCCGCGACGTGATCGCTGAGCTGGGGACTCACAGCACGCCTCCCGAGCATGCCATCCGTGGCATTCCCCTGCCGCTGGGAACCGTCCCGGACCTGAATTTCGCGTCGGAATGGTTCACCCAGATGAGCACCGACGCCGGTCCGCGGATCGTACGCGAGAGCCCCCGATGAGTGCCGGTTTCAGCTTCGCTCTTGCTTGCCGAGAGAGTGCGACGCCTGACGCACGACGAATGCCGTGACAGCCTGCGCCGGATTAGAACCCCCCAAGACGTCAGCTCGAACAACTTGATGCCGTGACCAATGCCTGCCAAGGGTCACCGTCAATAGCGCCAGCACGCGCCGGCAGCCAGCTCGTGCCCTACCAACTCGTCGGCGATGACACCGCCACTGGAGCCCAACCCCGGCCGACCGGCCGATAAACCCGAGGCGCGAAAGGGAAACGACCGCGTGAGTACACAGCTGCAGACGGACGTCCTGGTGGTCGGCGGGGGAGTCGGCGGCGTCGCCGCCGCGCTGACCACCGCCAAACTCGGCCGCAAGGTGATACTCGCCGAGGCCACCGAGTGGCTCGGCGGCCAGCTCACCAGCCAGGCGGTGCCACCGGACGAGAACGCCTGGATCGAGACCCAACTGGCCGCCGTCAGTTACGCCGACTTTCGGCAGCGCATCCGCCGTCACTACCGGGACAACTACCCGCTGACACCGCGGGCCGCGGCCGATCCGCTGCTCAACCCGGGCCTGGGACTCGTCAGTCGGCTGTGCCATGAACCCCGCTCGGCCCTCGCCGTCATCAATCAGCTGCTGGCACCGTGGCAGTCCGCCGGTCGCGTGACGGTCCTGCCGCAGCACAAACCGGTCGCGGCCGACACCACCGAGGATCAGATCACCGCAGTCACCCTTCGCCGCCCCGACGGCAGCGACATCACCGTCACCGCCGACTACATCCTGGACGCCACCGAACTCGGCGACCTGCTGCCCTTGGCCGGAGTGGAGCACGTCATCGGCGCCGAAGGCCAGGACGCCACCGGCGAACCCCACGCGCCGCCAGTCGCCAACCCGCTCGACCAGCAGGCGATCTCGTGGTGCTTCGCCCTAGAACACCGACCCGGCGAGGATCACACCATTAACCGCCCGGCGGGCTACGACTTCTGGCGTACCACGGTCGCCCCATTCTGGCCCGGCCCGCAGCTGTCCTGGATCGACGTCGAACCGATCACCCTCAGTACGCGCAACCGGCCCATCTTCCGCGACGACCCTGGCAGCGGGCCCGCAGACGACCTGTGGCACTACCGGCGCATCCTGGCCGCCCGCCAGTTCACCGGCACCGCCTTCGCCGACATCACCCTGGTCAACTGGCCGCAGATCGACTACTGGCAGACCCCGCTGCTCGGCGTCGACGACGCCACCCGGGCCGCCACGCTCGACGGTGCCCGCGACCTGTCGCTGTCGTTCGTGCACTGGATGCAGACCGAGGCACCGCACCCGGGGGGCGACGGCGCCGGATACCCCGGGCTACGGCTGCGGGGCGACATCACCGGAACGACCGACGGATTGGCCATCGCCCCCTACATCCGCGAATCGCGCCGCATCCAGGCCGAGTTCACCGTCCTGGAACAGCACGTCGGCGTCGACGCCCGCCCACCCGGAGCCGGCAGCCAGATCTTCCCCGACAGCGTCGGCATCGGCCACTACCGCATCGACCTGCACCCCAGCACCGCCGGGCGTACCTACGTCGACGTCGAGTCCTACCCGTTCCAGATCCCGCTCGGCGCCCTCATTCCGATCCGGGTCGACAACCTGCTCGCCGCAGGCAAGAACATCGGCACCACCCACATCACCAACGGCTGCTACCGGCTGCACCCGGTCGAGTGGAGCATCGGCGAGGCCGCCGGCGCCATGGCAGCGTACTGCCTCGACCGGGGCGTGCCACCCCGCAAGGTCCGCGTCGACCACACCCACCTGACCGACTACCAGCGCCTGCTCACCGACACCCTCGGCATCACCCTCACCTGGCCAGACGAGATCCGCAAACACCGAGCACCGTGAATCAGCGCGGGAAGAGAAGTATTCCGGTCCGTCCCCGACCAGCTGCATCAGAGGCACACCGACGAGCAGACCGCATATCGCGGCTCACGCCGACTTCTCCACCAGCTTCATCTCTCGCGGCCGCAGAGGGGTTCGGCCCGCCAGGCCGAAAACTGCTACGGGTCAGCTTGGCCGTGAGCCCGTCGCTACGTTCAGCTAACACACAGAAATGACCGTTTGGCTGATCCGAAGGTCGACGGAAGGACCGTACGTTCCTTCCTTTGGTTGTCATGCAAAGGTGGAAAGGATCCCAAAGTGGACGGTCAGACCGACTTCCTACTGTACGTGGGTGCGTTGGGCCTCAGCGGTGTGCTGCTCGCAGTGCTCGCGATCTTCGGCCTGGGAAGCCGCATCGTCAACGGACTCATCGGGCTCATTGCACTCGGCTACTCCGGCTACCTGTTGTACGAATACCTGACGATGGAGGAGTTCACGTACCAGCGGTTCGTCTACGCCTACATCCTCCCCGCCATCGCGATCTATCAGCTGTACAAGGGCATCAAGGACCGCAAAGCGGCCGCCGCCGAGCCCGCTGCCACAGGAGCCGAGGCCAGTTAGTCATCGGCCGGCGCGGTCGCCAAGAGATATGAACGGCCCGGGACGGCCAACTGGTCGTTCCCGGGCCCGTCCAAGTCGCCAGGCGGGACTGTAAAACAACGGCTCTGGTGCACTTTCGGTGATGATCACGTGTGATGCTCGTGCATATTGCGTACTTGTCATGGTGCTGGTTGGCGGTCTTCGCGCTGCGGCTGTCTTACCATCCACCGCGATCTGCGGCAACCGCGGCCGAACCTTTTTTGGATCGCGGGCAGAGCGGCCTCTACGAGCCTCGCGCCCGAGGCCAGGGAGCTCACGTCCACGGTCAACGCCGCGCCCGCAATACCTCCCTGACGCGGAGCTAGCATCGGTGCCGATGTGGCAGCCGTACGTAATGATCAGGACTTCGACGCGGTCGCGGATGTGATATTGCCAAGCGTCCAGCAGCGGGCCACAGGTCACCTGCCAGCCGACCTCCTCGGCGGTCTCCCGGACCACGCACTCGGCCCGTTCCTCACCGAGGTCCAGCTTCCCGCCAGGCAGCTCCCACTCGTGGATGTGCCGCTGCACGGTGCGGACGCTCCAGCCGAAGGTGCGGGCGATGACCGCGTCGGTGGCGCCGCCGGCGAGCAGACCGAGCAGTGCTGGTCGCGGTGGTCAAGCTGAGTCCTGCTGTCCTGGGACTCCGAGCGGTCGAGGGGACGGCGCGATCCCAGATCGCCTCGAAGAGGCCGGGTGCAGCGTCATCATCGGCATTGCCGCCAACACCAGCTTGGCCGAACACCGGTCGGTCCAGATCAAGGAGCCTTGCGTAACACCCTGACCGTCGGCCTGGCCTTGCGCGACTCTGTCGCCTAATTCTGTCTATGCCGCGAGGGTGAGATCGAGCATGCTCAGATGGGCGTTCGGGTGCGTTGCATGGGTGTGCCGCTCCACCATGGGTAGAGGCGGATGAGGGTGACCGCGGTCGCGGCGAAGGCGTGTTCAAGGTTGACTATGCCGAGACCGACGCATCAAGCCTGGTGGATGTCGGTGGCTGCGGTGGCCTGGTGGATGGTGCCTTGGATTCCGGCGCTGGTGCGGTAGGTCCGTTTCCAGGCGTCGGTTTGCTGCTCGCGGCGGGCGTTGCAGAGGACTTCGGGCAGCGCTGCCGGTCGATACGGCTGTGGGGCTGGGTGGTGATGGCCGTGATGACGGCAAGATGCTCATCCCCGCATACTCAAAGCATCCCGGCCATCATCAACCGACTTCGCTTCGGCTCTGCTGCGTCCATGAACCATCCTGCTCCAAAAAGGAGGGATAGGCCTGACGTGACCGCATCCGGCCATGCGTACGCATCCATAAATAGGACTGCCGCGCATAGAGTGACTGAAACGGCTCATAGGAGGGCAGGTATGACGAGTATCGCCCATGCGCCGTTCTCTTTTCATCTGCAGATCATTTAAGCGAGCGGAGCAGTGGCACTTGGCGCAGCGGCGCCCGCGACCGGCAGCGCGCCCCGGGCGCAAACCCGCACAGCGACACGCGCCGTGCGATGCACGACCCGAGGCGCGGCAGGATCCCGACGGCTGAGACCACGGAGGGGTAACCATGAGCACCGAGATCACCAGGCGAACCGCCCTCGCCCTGATCGGCGTCGCGGCCGCGGGCGGGACGCTCGCCCGCCCCGGCCGCGCGATGGCCAGCGACATCGTCCGCGTCCTGCTCGACGGCGCACCGGTCGCCCCGGGTACGTATGCCTACCCATCCGAGGTCCGGGAGCTGGTGCTCGACAACGGCCTCGTCCGCTTTACCTTCGGCGCCCGCAACGCCACGGTGAGCTCGGTCGTCGTCGATGGCGTAGAGCTCGCGCACAACCTCACCGGGCAGTCGTTCTACGTTGACGCGAGCGGCGGGGCCACCCGCCTCGTCTGCTCCGAAATCAGAGTGCTCCGGCTGACCCCGGACCTCGCCGAGGTTGCCGTGGTCGACACCACCAGCACCCTGCTGCGGCACGAGCACCACCTGGTGATGCGGCGCGGTCGGCGAGGGCTCTACGGCTACAACATCCTGACCGCAGTAGCCGCCACCACGATCAACGAGGTGCGGATGAACAGCCGGTGGGATCGGAGCATCTTCGACCACGCCTTCAGCTGGGAGCGGGGCAAGGGGCAGCAGCCGACGTACGCCTACCTGAACACGCAGATCCGCGTCCAGGACGAGACATGGCGCATTGACGGGATCAACAACCCGGATCTACCCGCACCGGAGAACAATGCGGGCAACCTGCCGCCGGGCACCGTCTACAGCAAATACAACTGGAGCCTGTACCACCACGAGAACCCGATGTTCGGCCACTACGGGCACGGCTTCGGAGTCTGGTTCACCCCGCTCGGCGGGGTCACCGACCAGACCCTGTGCGCGTTCTACGGCGTCGGACCCAACCACCAGGACCTGGCCATCCACCAGGACGCCATCATCCTCAACTACTTTGGCGCCAACCACTACGGCCTCCCCGCGTATCCGCTGCCCGCTGGCTACCGCAGGCTGTACGGGCCGTGGTACACGTTCCTCACCACCGGCGACCCGGACGACCCGGACGCGATGATCGCCGAGGCGGCCGAGATCGCCAAGGCGGAGATCGAGGAGAACCGGGCCGGATCGGCCTGGATCGACGATGCGCTGTACCCGACGCCGGCGCAGCGCACCACGGTTACCGGCAAGCTGCGCATTGCCGACGGCCGGCCCGCTGGCAGGCACTGGGTCCTGCTGTCCACGCAGGACGTGACCGACGTCTACACCATCCACGAGCCGACCTACTTTATGAAGACAGCGGAGGACGGCAGCTTCAGCCTGCCCGGGATCCCGCCGGCCTGGCAGCCGGGGACCACCACGCCCGGCAGTTACATCCTGTACATGTTTGCCGCGGACGGCTCGGTCAGCGAGCAGTTCAAGCTGACCGGGATCACCGTCAGCGGGGCGATCCAGGACCTTGGCGAGATCGTCTGGGCACCGACGAACCGCACCACGTTCCTCTGGCAGATCGGCCGGGCCGATCGGATGGGCGGCGAGTTTGCGCTCGCCACCAACCCCGCGGACTTCTCCCACCCGCGAGCGTTCGAAAAGCCGGCCCAGATACCGGGGAACTTGACGTTCACGATCGGGGAGAGCTGGGAACCACAGGACTGGTACTACGCCCAAACGAACGCGGGCACCTGGACGATCGCGTTCGAGCTGGACCGCTTGTACACCGGCACCGGGTACCTCACGGTCTCCAGTTCGATGCAGCAGAGCGGCCGGCCGACCGTGGCCGTCAACGGTTCCACGACGGATGTCGCGGGCTCGCTGCCGAACAACAACGACTCGACGATCGCCCGCCAGGCCGACCGTAGCGGCTTCCCCCGGCTCGCCACGCTGTCGTTCCCGGCGTCGATGCTGGCGGTCGGGACCAACACGATCACGTTCACCCGCGGCGCTGGCACCGCCGCAGGCACCGGGTTGGGGTGGGACACCCTGCTGCTGGAGGTGGATGAGTCCGCGGCGCCCGGCCCGGCGCAGCTGGTCGGCCAGGTGGCCGGCGTCGACCGCGACCACCACGGCCGCCCAGGCGCGACGGTTTGGACGGTCGAGGTGACCAACACTGGCGGCGGCGCAGCCAACGACGTGCGGCTGGACGGCTTCGCGCCGACCGGACCGGGCAAGACCGGCAAGTCCGGCCACTCCATCACGAGCCGGGATCCGGGCCGGTTCCCGGTCCCCGTCGCGGCCAGCATCCCGCCCGGCGGGACCGCGACGTTCGAGGTGTCGGTGGACTTCACCGGTGCCCCGAATCTGTTCCAAAGCGAATTCGAGGTCCGGGTCAGCGCGAACGGCGGGCGGGCCCGGACCGTGTTCACCGGGCGCTGACGGCCGTGTCGGAGACCGACCAGATGGCAACGAACGGTGACTACTGACAAGGGTGCTCCGCTGGACCAGAGTGACAGCGATGGCGGCGGGCTCACCGGCACCCCTTGTGGTGTACAGGGTGCTGGGCATGCTGGCGCGGCGGCTGGTGGCAGAGGGCGCCCGGTGGGGCGTGGCGGCGATCTGCGTCGGCGTCGGGCAGGGGATGGCCGTGGTGCTGGAGAATGTGCGCAAGGGGGGTGCAGCATGACGGCGCGGTTTGAAAGCGCCCTGGGTTCCGTGAAGGATGCGGCCAGGGCTTCCTGGGCGTGATCTTGATGGTATTCGGACTCGTACTCGAGCGGTGGCCGGTGGCCGACCGCGGAGCAGGCGCTCGTGGTTGAACCAGGAGATCCAGTCGGCGGTCGCGGTCTCAAGCTGCTGGCGCGCTCCAGGACCGGCGCCGGTTGATGACCTCGGTCTTGTAGAGCCTGATGCTCGATTCCATCAGTGGCGTTGTCCAGCAACACCCCGGAATCGTGCTCCGGCAACCTCGGCTTCCGTTGCGCGAACGACGGCGCGGTGCGCCGCCCGTCGATGAGCTGAACGCTACGGGGACGTCAACCGCGTGATCATGTAACCCACCGCAGCTGACCTCTTCGAGCACTCGCCGAAGTGGTCATGCCCGCAGACCGTGCCTGGTCAAGCATCTTGATCTATTGCCTGGTCGAAGTAGATGGTGGGGCGGATGACGCGTTCAACATCGTCGTCTGCTCGGGTAGTCGGGGGTGTCTGAACGAGTAAAGGTACAGGGCCCATGATCACTAGATGATCATGGGCCCTGTACCTTTTATGCCAGCATCGCTGTTCGTGCCCATGGTGCGCGGTCGTTTGAGGATGCCGTG
>NZ_JBLROA010000039.1:0-53959 GCF_047921505.1 Micromonospora sp. SL1-18
TGGTGAAGCGCGAGGAGTGAGCCGGGTCCCCAGTCGCGAACGGAGGTGGCGCTGATGGGGCACCGGCCGCTGGGCGTGGTGACGCGGGGGACGACGAATCCCAACCGGCTCCGGCGGGTGGACAACTGGATCGTCGAGACCTGCGGCGACGCGCTGCGCGCCGCCGCCGACCCGCTGGTCGTCGACCTGGGCTACGGCGCCACCCCGGTGACCGCTGTCGAGCTGCGGGCCCGCCTCGCGGCCGGGGTCCGCGCGGACGTCCGGGTGGTCGGGTTGGAGATCGACCCGCTACGCGTGGCCGCCGCCCAGCCCGCCGCCGCGCCGCCCGGGTTGGTCTTCGCCCGGGGTGGCTTCGAACTGGCCGGGCTCCGGCCCGCCCTGGTCCGGGCGTTCAACGTGCTACGCCAGTACGACGAGAGCGAGGTGGCCGACGCCTGGCGTACGGTTACCGAGCGGCTGGCTCCGGGCGGGCTGCTGGTCGAGGGGACCTGCGACGAGCTGGGCCGGCTCGGCAGCTGGGTGCTGCTGGACGCGACCGGCCCGCGCACCCTGACCCTGGCCGCGAAGCTGACCACCCTGGAGCGGCCGGCCCAGCTCGCCGAGCGGCTGCCGAAGGCGCTGATCCACCGCAACGTGCCGGGCGAGCGGATCCACGACCTGGTCCGCGCCCTGAACGACGCCTGGCAGGCCGCCGCCGGCTACGCCCCCTTCGGTCCCCGCGAGCGCTGGACCCGCACCGTCGCGGCCGTGAAGGACGCCGGCTGGCCCGTCCTGCACCGCCCCCGCCGCTGGCGCCACGGCGAACTAACCGTCCCCTGGCCCGCGGTAACCCCCACCTGACCCACCCACCCCCACTGATCATTTGGAGTTGTGGCACCGGACAACAGGGGTAATCGCCATATTTCGGGCATCGGGGCTCTATGGTCGACGCGGAAGGGGGGGCGGGGCGGGGGGCGGAAAAGGGTCAGATGGTGCAGTTGATGAGGACGGGTTCAGGGTGGAGGGTTACGCCGAAGCGGTCGTGGACGCCGTCACGGATCTCCCGGGCCAGCGCCACCAGCGCCGCCGTGCTGGCGGTGCCGCCGCGGTTGGTGAGGGCGAGGGTGTGCTTGCTGGAGATGGCCACGCCCTCCGGGCCTGGGTGCCCCTTGCCGAAGCCGGCCTTGTCGATCAGCCAGGCGGCGCTGACCTTGGCCACGCCCCCCGCGCCCGGCCAGGACGGCGGCTCACCGAGGTCGGCGGCGCGCTCCCGGAGCAGCTCGTACGCCTCCTGCTCCAGCACCGGGTTGGTGAAGAAGGAACCCACCGACCAGGTGTCCGGATCGTCCGCGTCGAGCACCATTCCCTTCCCGGCGCGCAGCCGCAGCACGGTGGCCCGGGCGTCGGCCAGCGGCACCCGGTCGCCCACCTCGACGTCGAGCGCGCGGGCCAGCTCGGCGTAGCGCACCGGGCCGGAGAGCGGGGAGCGGGTCAGCCGGAAGTCGACCGAGAGCACCACCCAGCGGTCGCTGTACTTGAAGATGCTGCCCCGGTACGCGAACCCGCAGTCAGCCGCCGCGATCCGTACGACCTCGCCGTGGGTGCGGTCGTACGCCTGAACGGCGGTGATCGTCTCGGCCACCTCCTGGCCGTACGCGCCGACGTTCTGGATCGGCGTGGCGCCGGCCGAGCCCGGGACACCGGAAAGGCACTCCAGCCCCGACCAGCCCCGCTCGATCGTGGCGGCGACCAGGTCGTCCCAGGCCTCGCCGGCCTCGACCCGTACGGTGACCGTGTCGGCGTCCTCGGCGATCACCCGGAACCCCCGGGAGCGGATCAGGACGACGGTGCCGGGGAAGCCCTGGTCGCCGATCACCACATTGCTACCACCAGCCAGGACCAGGACCGGCTCGTCCCGCGCTTCCGCTTGCTGAACCTTTTGTACGATTTCCTCGGCGCTGGTGGCCGCGTCCAACCGGGCGGCGGGGCCACCGAGGCGGAGCGTGGTGTAGCGGGCCAGGGTGGCCGGACCGGTCAGGGCGGCTCCGGTCGTCGGTTCGGCGTAGACGTCTGACACGCCTCTCACCCTAGGCTGAGGGTAGCCGCGGCACCCACTGGTGGCCCGGTCGCCCCCGGGAGGATTGCGATGAGCAGACTGCACGGCACGAAGGATTTCTGGATCGGTGAGCTGCGGACGGAGGGCCCGACCTTCGCCGCCGCGGTCGCCGAGGCACCGCCCGAGACCCCGGTGCTCTCCTGCCCCGGCTGGACTGTCACCGACCTCGCCCACCACCTGACCGGGTTCTACATCTGGGCGCGCACCGTGGTGACCGCCGGGACCACCACCAGACCCGTACGCGAGGAGGTGACACCGCCCGCGGACCTCACCCCCGCCGAGTGGTACCGCCAGGAGTACGACCGGCTCATGGCGCTCTTCGAGGGGCTGGATCCGGAGGCACCGGCCTGGAACTTCGCGCCCCGGCCGAAGAAGGCGGGCTTCTGGCCGCGACGGGTGGCGCACGAGACCGCGGTGCACCGCTGGGACGCCCAGCTCGCCATCGGCGCGGGTGAGCCGATCGAGGCCAAGCTCGCGGCCGACGGGGTGAGCGAGGTGTTGGACACCTGGCTGCCGGCGGGGCGGCGGATCCAGCCGGGCCAGTGGCACGGGGTGGTGCAGCTGACCGCGTCCGACGCCGCGCAGGACTGGTATCTGCGGCTGCGCGGCGAAGGGGTGGCCCTGCTGGACACCGCGACCATCCTCGACCACGACGATCACCACGCCCGGGCACAGGTCGTCGGCACGGCGAGCGACCTGTTGCTGGCCCTCATGGGCCGGATCAGCTTCGACACGCTCGGGGTGGCCGGCGACCGCCAGCTGCTCGACGGGATGCGGGTGGGCTGACCCCCGACGGGTCCGAGGCGCCGATCGGGTTGCGCCCGGGGCCGGCGGGAAGCGCCCATCGACAGCGGGAGATGATCCCCAGGAGCGGGCCCGTGACGAGGTGGTGGTGACGCGGATGACGACGGCACAGCGACCGACCCTGGAAGCGGTGGCCCGGCGAGCGGGCGTGTCCCGGGCGACGGTCTCCCGGGTGGTCAACGGGTCCACCACGGTCGCCGAGGCGATCCAGCGGGCCGTCCGCCAGGCGGTCGAGGAGCTCGGATACGTCCCGAACCTCGCCGCCCGCAGCCTGGTCACCCAGCGCACCGACTCGATCGCGCTGGTGCTGCCGGAGGCGGCGATCCGGGTCTTCTCCGACGACCAGGTGTTCCCGGGAATCATCCGCGGGGTGGCTCAGGAGTTGGAGGCCGCGGACAAGCAACTCGTGCTGATGCTGGCCGGTTCGCCGGCCGGGCACGACCGGGTCGAGCGGTACACCACCGGCCGGCACGTGGACGGGGTGCTGTTCGCCTCGCTGCACGGCGAGGACCCGCTGCCCGGCGAGCTGGCCCGGCTCGGCATCCCCGTGGTGTGCAGCGGCCGGCCGCTGGACGGTGCCGAGGTGCCCTACGTCGACGTCGACCACGTCGGCGGCGTCACCCGGGCCGTACGGCACCTGATCGAGAACGGCCGGCGGCGGATCGCCACCATCGCCGGCCCGCAGGACATGGTCGCCGGCATCGAGCGGCTCATCGGTTACCGGGACACCATCGCCGCGGCCGGTCTCCCCGACCTGGTGGTGTACGGCGACTTCACCCGGGAGTCCGGTGCCGCGGCGATGCGGCAACTGCTCGCCACGTACCCGGACCTGGACGCGGTGTTCGCCGCGTCCGACCTGATGGCGCACGCCGCCCTGCGTACGCTGCGCGAGGCGGGGCGGCGGGTGCCGTCGGACGTCGCGGTGGTCGGGTTCGACGACATCGAGACGGCGGCGTACACCGAGCCGCCGCTGACCACGATCCGGCAACCGATCGTGGAACTGGGTCGGGCGATGACCCGGCAACTGCTGCGGATCGCCGCGGGCGAGCCGGTCGAGCAGGCCCTGCTGCTGCCCACCGAACTCGTCGTCCGCGCCTCCGCCTGAGGTGTAAGCAGGGGCCCCCTGTTAACGCCTCGCGTGGTACAGGGGCCCCCTGTTAACACGTCGCGGGTACGGCATTCCGCCGCTACGGTCAGCCGATGATCGATACCGCAGGTCTGGTCCGTCCCGCCCGCCCGGCTGACGCGCCCGGGGTCGTGGCGCTACGCACGGTCGTCCACCCGTACCTGGTACGCGGGGTCGAATCGACCCGTCGCATGATCGCCGAGCCGCCGCCGGAGGAGGACTGGGCCGCCTGGGTGGCCGAGGCGGACGGGCGGGTGGTCGGCTGGGTGTCGGCGTACCGGAACAGCCAGACCTCGGAGCCGGACGTGGGAGAGATCGCCAACCTGCACGTACACCCGGCGCACCGGGGCCACGGCGTCGGCACCGCACTCCTGGAGGCGGCGCTCGACCACCTGCGCACCCTCGGCGCGCGGCGGGTGCGCACCTGGGCCCAGCCCGGGTCCCTACCGTTCGCCCGCCGGCACGGCTTCACGCCCAGCCGGCAGGCGCGCTACTCCGCACTCGACCTCCGGCCCGCCCCGCCGATGCCCGAGCCCCCGCCGGGCGTACGGCTGCTCCCGGCCGCGGAGGTGGACCCGCGCCGGATCCACCGGGTGGACGCCGAGTCGTCGCTGGACGAACCGGGCGACGTCCCGACGGACGCCATGGGCTACGACATCTGGCACCACGAGGTCTGGGACAACCTGGGGCTGGACCGGGACGCCAGCACGGTGGCCGAGGTGGACGGCATGTTGACCGCGATCAGCCTGGTCATCCGGGACGGCGACCGGATGTGGTCGGGATTCACCGGCACGGTGCCCGGCCACCGGGGGCGCGGCCTGGCCCGCCTGGCGAAGCAGGCCGCGCTGCACCGGGCCGCCGAGTCGGGGGTGCGGATCGCGTACACCTCCAACGACGAGTCGAACGCGCCGATGCTGGCGGTCAACGCCCGGCTCGGCTACCGGCCGGTGGCCACCCAGTGGTCCTGCCTGCGCGAACTCACCTGAGCCCGGCGGCGACCCGCTCGGCGACCGCGTACGTGTCCGCGCCGAAAAGGACCAGGCGGGCCTCGGTGACGTGCTTTGGGGTGGCCGCGTGCAGCACGCTCAGCGCCTGGCGGACCGCGTCCTCGACCGGCCAGCCGTAGATGCCGGCCGAGATCAGCGGGAAGGCGACCGTCTGTGCGTCCAGCGCGTCGGCGACCGTGAGGCTGCTGGCGTAGCAGTCACGCAGCAGCACCGACCGGTCCTCGCGCGGGGAGAAGACAGGCCCGACGGTGTGGATCACCCAGCGGGCCGGCAGGTTGCCGCCGGTGGTGGCGACCGCCTGGCCGGTGGGTAGGCCGCGGCCGTACCGGGAGGCGCGCAGCGCGCGGCACTCCTCGAGGATGGCCGGGCCGCCCTTGCGGTGGATCGCACCGTCCACGCCACCGCCGCCGAGCAGGGAGGAGTTGGCGGCGTTGACGATCGCGTCGACGCGTTGGCCGGTGATGTCCCCCTCGACCAGGGTGATCTCCATGTCAGACCTCCTCGACGGACTGACCGAGCGACCGACGGGCGAGCAGGGTGGCCCCGGCGACGGCGGCCGGCATGATCAGCACCGCGCCGAGCGGAATCAGGAAGCAGACGAAGACGGCCACTCCGAAGCCGAGGGTAGTCGGCCGGTCGGCCTTGAGCAGCGTCCGGCGCTCCCGCAGGCCCATGCCCCGCCGGTAGAAGGGCGCGCCGACCAGCTCCAGGGCGAGGATCCAGCCGCCCACCGCCGCGCCGATCACGGGTACGACGGTCTGCCCGACCACCGGGATGAAGCCGGCCGCGAAGAGGGGTACGCCGACCAGCGCGGAGACGGCCACCAGCCGTAGCGAGTCGATGATGCTCCGCCGCAGCGAGGCCCAGAACGGCACCTCCACGGCGCCGGGGGTGCCGCCGAGCCGGTCCTCGACCTGCTCGGAGATCTTCTCGTAGAACGGGTCGCCGATGATCAGGGTGACCGCGGTGAAGGTGAGCACCCCGAGCAGGCCGCCCAGCCCCAGGAGGGCCAGCCCGGCAACCGCCCGGACCAGGCCCCGCCAGGTCGTCGGCCAGTCGTCGGCGAACGGGGTGACCAGCGCGGCAAGGTCGTCCACGAAGTACACCAGGGCGGCGAAGGCGGCGACGAAGAGGGCGCCGGAGATCAGCGCCGGCACGACGCCGAGCAGCATCAGGCCAGGGCTGCGCACGTACAGACCGATGCCGCGCAGCAGCAGCCCGACGCCGGAGAGGAATCGGCCGACCGCCCCGGTCACCGGACGCGCGATGTTGGTCACGTCCACGACCAATCAGCGTAGTCACCTCGGGCACATCAACCGGTTGGTGGATCGCCGGGTCAGCCCACGCCGGTCCCGATCATCTCCGGCCGGTCGATGTCCCGCCGGGCCGCCGCCGCGAACCTGGACAGGTACGAACGCGACAGCGAAGGGCGGCGCGATGCCGGTCATCGAGGTGACGAACCTGCACAAGCGGTACGGCGATCTGGTGGCCGTGGACGACGTGTCGTTCACGGTGGAGGCGGGGGAGATCTTCGGCGTGCTCGGCCCGAACGGCGCCGGCAAGACCACCACGGTGGAGTGCCTGGCCGGGCTGCGCGTCCCTGACGGGGGCGGGGTGTCGGTCCTCGGGCTCGACCCCCGCCGGGACGCGGCCCTGCTGCGGCAGCGGCTCGGCGTGCAGTTGCAGGAGAGCCAACTGCCGGACCGGCTCCGGGTGGCCGAGGCGCTGGAGCTCTACGCCTCGTTCTACCGGGAGCCGGCCGACCCGGCCCGGCTGCTCGACGAGCTGGGTCTCGGCGACAAGCGGAACACCCCGTACAAGAAGCTCTCCGGCGGCCAGAAGCAGCGACTGTCGATCGCGCTGGCGCTGGTCGGCAACCCGGAGATCGCCGTCCTGGACGAGCTCACCACCGGGCTCGACCCGCAGGCCCGCCGGGACGCGTGGGGGCTCATCGAACGAATCCGGGATCGCGGGGTGACGATTGTCCTGGTCACCCACTTCATGGAGGAGGCCGAACGGCTCTGCGACCGGCTGGCGGTGATCGACCAGGGTCGTATCGTGGCCCTGGACACCCCGGCCGGCCTGGTCTCACGGGTGGCACCCACGCAGCGGATCCGGTTCCGGCCCTCCGCGCCGGTGGACGACCGGCTCTTCACCGACCTGCCCGAGGTGACGGCGGTGACCCGCACTGGCAACCAGGTGGTGGTGACCGGCACCGGCGAGGTGCTGCTCGCGGTCACCGCGGTGCTCGCCCGCAACCAGATCGTCGCCGCCGACCTGCGACTGGAGCAGTCCACCCTCGACGACGCCTTCGTCGAGCTGACCGGGCACCGGCCCGCCGACTGAGGGAGGAAGACGGATGCACGCCTTCGGGCAGATCCTCAAGATCGAGGCGAGGCTGTACCTGCGGGACCTGCCGACCCTGCTGTCCACCATCGGGCTGCCGACCCTGATCCTGGTGGTGCTCGGGCTGATTCCCGCGCTGCGGAAGCCGGACCCGCACTTCGACGGGCAGTCCTTCGTCGCCTACTTCGCCCCGTCGCTGCTGGTGATCACGCTGGCGATGGCGGGGATGAACGCCCTGCCCACGGTGCTGGCCACCTACCGGGAGCGCGGGGTGCTGCGGCGGCTGGCCACCACCCCGGCCAGCCCGGCGGCGCTGCTCGCCGCCCAACTTGTCATCACCCTCAGCGCGATCCTGGCCAGCGCGGTGCTGCTCGTCCTGGTCGCCCGGCTCGCGTTCGGGGTGGCACTCCCCCGGCACCCGTTCGGCTTCGCGGCGGCTCTCCTCCTGGGCACGGCGGCGCTGCTCGCGCTGGGGCTGCTGGTGGCGGCGGTCGCCCGGACGACCAAAGCGGCGCAGGCCGTGGCCGTACCGATCTTCCTGCTGACCATGTTCTTCGGCGGGGTCTATCTGCCCCGGTTCCTGCTGCCGGACTTCCTGGTCCGGGTCGGGGACTACACGCCACCCGGCGTGCAGGCGCTGCTCGATGCCTGGACCGGCACCGCGCCGCAGCCGCTGCACCTGCTGGCGATGGTGGTGGTCGCCGTCGTCGCGGGTACCGTGGCAGCCAGACTGTTCCGTTGGGAGTAAGCCGACACCGATGAGCAGCATCTCCGAGCAGGTCGACCGACTGTCCGCCTGGGAGGCCCGCGAGGTGACCCTCCACCGGGTGCTGCCGTACTTCGGGCTGGCCGTCGGGACGTTGCTGGCCACGTTCGCGCCGGCACCCGGCGCCCCTCCCATCGCGCCCACCCTGGCCGTCACCGCCGCCGCCGGCTTCTGGGTCGCCTGGTTCATCAATCTGCACCCCGGCTGGATACGCCGCCGGCCGTTGATGGCGGTCTACTACGTCGGGCTGCTCGCATTCGCCGCCGTGCTGGTGCTCGCCAGCCCGTGGTACGCCTTCTTCGCCTGGGTCGGTTTCCTGCACGCGTTCCTCGTGCTGCACGGCGGGTGGCGGCTCGTCGGGGTGGCCGCCACCGCCCTGCTGGTCGCCACCGCGCAGGGCGGTGGCCCGCCCTCCTCGCCGGCGCACTGGCTGCTCTGGTCCGTGCTGGTGCTGTTCAACACGGGCCTGGCCAGCGGGGTGGGCTGGTTCAGCGAACGGCAGACCGCCAACCGCAAACAGCTCATCGCGGCACTCGCCGAGGCCAACCGCCGGCTGGCCGAGACGGCGCGGGAGAACAAGGGCCTGCACGCCCAACTGCTCACCCAGGCCCGGGAGGCCGGGACGCTGGACGAGCGGCAGCGGATGGCTCGGGAGATCCACGACACGCTCGCCCAGGGGCTGACCGGCATCATCACCCAACTGGAGGCGGCCGAGCAGAGCCGGGACCGGTCGGCCGACTGGCGACGGCACGTGGACAACGCGCTCGCCCTGGCCCGGGGGAGCCTCACCGAGGCCCGGCGCTCGGTGCGGGCGCTACGCCCAGAGCCGCTGGAGACGGCCCGGCTGCCCGACGCGCTCGCCGAGCTGACCGAACGGTGGTCGACGATCAACGGCGTACGGGGTGAGATGAGCACCACGGGCGACCCGCGCCCGCTGCACCCGGAGATCGAGGTGACCCTGCTGCGCGCGGCCCAGGAGGCGCTGGCCAACGTGGCCCGGCACGCCGGAGCGGCCCGGGTCGGACTGACCCTGTCGTACATGGCGGACGTGGTCACCCTCGACGTACGCGACGACGGGGTGGGCTTCGACGTCGTCGAGCAGTCCGGGACGCCGCGGCGGCCGGACGGAGGGTACGGGCTGACCGCGATGCGGCAGCGGATGGCCCGGGTCGGCGGCAAGGTGGCCGTAGAGTCCGAACCGGGCGGCGGCACCGCCCTGTCAGCGACCGTTCCCGCGCTCTACGGCGGTGCCGGTTGAGCACCCCGGTCCGGTTGCTGATCGTCGACGACCACCCGGTGGTCCGGGACGGGCTGCGCGGCATGTTCACCGGCGACCCCGGGTTCGAGGTGGTCGGCGAGGCCGCGGACGGGGCCGAGGCACTGGCCCAGGCCGCGACGCTGCACCCGGACGTGGTGCTGATGGACCTGCGGATGCCCGGCATGGACGGGGTGACCGCGATCGGCCGGCTGGCCCGCTCCGGCAGCACCTCCCGGGTGCTGGTGCTGACCACGTACGACACGGACGCGGACGTGTTGCCGGCGATCGAGGCCGGCGCCACCGGCTACCTGCTCAAGGACGCGCCCCGGGAGGAGCTGGTCCGGGCGGTGCGGGCAGCCGCCCGAGGTGAGGCCGTGCTCTCGCCCAGCGTCGCCGGCCGGCTGATGGGGCGGCTGCGCGCCCCCGCCGAGGAGCCGCTGAGCCAGCGGGAGCTGGAGGTGCTGACCCTGGTGGCGCGGGGGGCGTCCAACCGGGAGGCGGCCGCTCGGCTGTTCATCAGCGAGGCCACGGTCAAGACCCATCTGCTGCACGTCTACGCCAAGCTCGGCGTGAACGACCGGGCGGCCGCGGTCGCCGCCGCGTACGACCGGGGCCTGCTCACCCCCGGCGGGCGGTGACCGGGCCCGGGGCAGGATGGACGGGTGCGGGCGTCCCGGTTGATCTCGGTGGTGTTGCTGCTCCAGTCGCGGGGCACGATGACCGCGGCCGAGCTGGCCCGCGAGCTGGAGGTCTCCGAGCGGACCGTCTACCGGGATGTGTTGGCGCTCTCCGCCGCCGGGGTGCCGGTGTACGCCGACCGGGGCCGGGCCGGCGGCTACCGCCTGCTCGGCGGCTACCGGACCCGGCTGACCGGGCTGACCCGGGACGAGGCGGAGGCGCTCTTCCTGGCCGGGCTGCCCGGACCGGCCGGCGACATGGGACTCGCCGACGCGGTGGCCGCCGCCGAGCTGAAGGTGCTCGCCGCGCTCCCGCCGAGCCTGCGGGACGCGCCGGCCCGGACCGGGCAGCGGTTTCACCTCGACGTGCCGGGCTGGTTCGGCGAGTCCGCCCCGCCACCGTGGCTGGCCGAGCTGGCCCGCGCGGTCTGGCGGGACCGGATGATCGAGCTGCGCTACCGGCGGGGCGAGCGGGAGGTGACCCGCACGGTCCAGCCGTACGGGCTGGTGTTGAAGAGGGGTGTCTGGTATCTGGTCGGCCGGGTCGGCGACGGGTACCGCACCTACCGGGTGGACCGGGTGGTCGGCGTCGAGGTGGGCGAGGAGGTCTTCGACCGGGACGAGGGCTTCGACCTGGGCGCGTACTGGCGCCAGCAGGCCGAGGCGTTCCTGCGGGAGATGCTGCGGGCCGAGGTCACCATCCGGCTCAGCCCCGCCGGCCTGCGCGCCCTCCGGCACGCGGCGGAGACCCCCTTCGCGTACGAGCAGGCGGTGGCCGGGGCCGGCGAACCCGACGGGCAGGGGTGGGTGGTCACCCGCCTGCCCGTCGAGTCCGTGCCGGTGGCGTACGACGTGCTGCTCCGGCTGGGTCCGGAGGTGGAGGTGCTCGACCCTCCGGAGCTGCGGGCCCGCTTCGTCGAGGCGGCCCGCCGCTCGGCCGCCCTCTACGCCGGGCGGCCTGCGGTGGCGCCAGACGGACCCGACACCGCCGGGCCGGCGGGTCAGCGGTAGCCGGTGTCGTCCGCCGGCTTGCCCGGCCTGATCACCTCCTTCTCGTAACGCAGGAAGTGCGGGCGGGTGCCGTCGAGGTCGGTGAAGCCGTACACCTGGGCGAGCCCGCCGGCGTCGAGGGACTGGCCGTTCCAGCGGGCCCGGTCCGGGTCGGCGGCCAGGGCGGCCACCGCGCGCCCGACGAAGGCCGGCGTCTCCGACATGACGAAGTGCGGCTCCTTCGCCGCGCCGTCCCGCCAGTTGGCCTCGGTGACGCCGAAGTGCTCCAGCATCGCCTCGGACCGCAGCCAGCCGGGGGTGAGCGCCACCGCCGTGCAACCGTGCGGCTCCAGCTCGTGCGCCTGGCTGAAGCCGAGCCGGTTCACCGACACCTTGGCCAGGTCGTAGAAGACCGAGAGCCGGTACGTCGTGTCGTTGTAATCCTTGGTGCCGTCGCCGACCTCCACGACCAGGCCGCCCGGGTTCCGGATCAGCAGCGGCAGGGCGAAGTGGCTGGTGATGATATGCGTGTCCACGGCCAGCCGGAGGGTACGGAAGCCGGCGTCGAGGGGTTGCTGCCAGACCGGCTTCTCCCAGGTGACCAGCGGGTCGGCGCCCCAGATGTCGTTCACCAGCACGTCCAGCCGCCCCTGCTCGGCGTCGATCCGCTCGACCAGGCGGCGTACCTGGTCCGGGTCGAGGTGGTCGACCGGCACGGCGATGCCCGTACCGCCGGCCGCGGTGACCAGCTCGGCGGTCTCCTCGATGGTCTCCGGCCGGTCCATCTCGGACCGGCGCTCGCGGGTGGTTCGGCCGGTGGCGTAGACGGTGGCCCCGGCGGCACCGAGCTGGACGGCGATCTGCCGGCCGGCGCCCCGGGTCGCCCCGGCGACGAGCGCGATCTTCCCTGTCAGCGGTTGCGTCATACGGACGACGATGGCAGCGATACCTGACAGCGGAAGTCCGGTTTTCCGGCCGATCGGGATCCGCCATCATGGCCGCATGCACCTGCTGCTCTCCGGGATCGTCGGCTCGGTCGCGTACGGGCTGGCCGGCCCCGGCTCGGACGTGGACCGGATCGGCGTGTTCGCCGCGCAGACGATCGCCTTCCACGGCCTGCACCCGCCGCGGGAGTCGGTGGTCACCACCGACCCGGACGTGACTTTCCACGAGGCCGGGAAATACTGCCGCCTCGCGCTGAGCGGCAACCCGACCGCCACCGAGCTGATGTGGCTGCCGGACGACTGCTACGAGACCCGGACGGAGTTCGGGGAGCGGCTGATCGCCACCCGGTCGGCGTTCCTCAGCGCGCCCCGGGTCCGGGACGCCTACCTCGGGTACGCCACCCGGCAGTTCCGGAAGCTGACCACCCGGGATTCCAGCGTCGGCGGCCGGAGGCGCTCGGCCAAGCACGCACGGCACCTGGCCCGGCTGCTGCATCAGGGCCGGTTGCTCTACGCGACCGGGGTGCTGGAGATCCGGCTGGCCGATCCGGAGTGGTTCCGGGCCTTCGGCGAGCGGGTTGCGGGCGGCGCGCTGAATGAGGCAGAGGCATTGGTCGCCGACGCCGAGCGGGCCTTCGACCGGATCCGTACCCCGCTGCCGGACCAGCCCGACGAGGAGTCCGTGGAGCGCTGGCTGATCGACGTCCGCGCCGCCCACCTGCCGCCGGCGTGGTACCGGGACTGAGCCCGGCGCCCGGTCGAGCTCAGCCCGCCGGGCACGTCTGCCGCCTAGTCCGCCAGGCGGACGCGGACGCGGCGGTTGGCCCGGCCCTTGCTCTCCACCTTGACCACCTGGATCTTGCCGATCTGGGCGGTGGAGGCGACGTGGGTACCCCCGTCGGCCTGCACGTCCAGCCCGACGATGTCGACGATCCGGACCTCCTGCTCGTCCGGCGGGATCAGGTTGGACTGGGTACGGATGATGTCCGGCAGGGCCAGCGCCTCCGCCCGGGGCAGGACCCGGACGGCCACCGAGCGGTCGACGGCCACCTCGGCGTTGACCAGTTCCTCGATCCGGGACTTGAAGTCCGGCGGCACCTCGGGAAGGTTGAAGTCCATCCGGGCCTCGCCGGGTTCCATGTTGCCCCCGGTCACCAGCGCGCCGAAGTCGCGGAACACCACCCCGCAGAGCACGTGGAGGCCGGAGTGGGTCCGCATCAGCATGGTCCGGCGGGCGTCCTCGACCGCGCCGGTGACGGCGGTGCCGACCGGCGGCAGCGGGTCGTTCTCGGCCGGGATCAGCCAGAGGTCGTCGCCCTTGCGGGTGCCCACGATGCGGGTCTGCACCCCCTGCCAGAGCAGCACCCCGTGGTCCGGCGGCTGGCCACCGCCGCCCGGGTAGAAGGCCGACCGGTCCAGCACGATGCCCTGCTCGGGATCGGCCGCCAGCACCGTGCACGCCCACTCCCGCAGGGTGGGGTCGGCGAGGTCGAGGCGATGCGTACGGCCGTGATGTGTGACGCCCATGACAGGGGACGTTACCCGTTCAGGAACGTGGAGATCCGCTCCCGCAGGTCGGCGCGTTCCGTCCAGAGCACGCCCGGCCGGTCGTACACGTGCAGCGCGGCGTGCGGGAGCGCGGCGGCCAACTGCTCGGCGACCGCCACCGGGTGCAGGTCGTCACCGGCGCAGCCGATCACCAGCGCCGGCGCGGTGACCGCGGCCAGCGAGCCGGCGGTCCGCAGCGGGGCCTGCTCGGGCAGGCTGGCCAGCCCCGGCGCGAGCCCGTCCCGCAGCAACTGGTCCAGCCGCTGCCGCAGGTACGCCCACCCGGCCGGGGTGTTGCGTACGGCCGGCGGCAGCTCCAGCGACACGGCGTCGGCCAGGGCGGAGGCGTCCCCGTCCGCCACCGCGTCGAGCAGCTCGGTCAGCCGGGCCCGGGCCACCTCGCCGCGCGGGGTGTCCAGCACGGCGGGAAGGAAGAAGACAAGCTTCTCGAAGCGCTCCGGGCTCTCGGCGAGCAGCCGGCACAGCGCCCCGGCGCCGAGGCTCGCCCCGAAGGCCCGGGTGGCACCGCCGAGGTCGGCGATCGCCCGCAGGTCGCGGGCCAGGTCCAGATAGCTCCACGGCCCGGGCGGCGAGTCGGAGCGGCCGTGCCCGCGGAACTGGAAGAAGATCTTGCGACCGGTGACCGCGCTGCCGAACGGCCGGGTGGTGGCGATGCCGTTACCGAGCCCGTGGGCGAACACCGTCACCGGGTCACCGGTGCCGGTGACCAGCCGCTCCAGCCGTACGCCATGCGGGGTGGTGACCAGCTCGGTCTCCGGCTCGGGCAGCGCGGGCCGGCCGGTGCGGGGCGCGCCGGGGCCCGGCCCCCAGGTGCGCGGACCACCGTCCGGCGGCGGGGGCCAGCGGAAACCTCTCACCAGGAGCCTCGGCCGTCGTGCAGGTCGCGCAGCCCGACCCGGACGTCCAGCAGGTAGACCAGTGCCGCCGCGATGCCGACCAGACCGAAGATGCTCAGCGCGCTGCCGCCGATGCCGAAGAACGGCAGGGTGAACAACATGCAGATCGCCAGGATGGCGATCCAGCCGCCCTTGGGCAGGGTGCCGATCGCGGGGAACCCGTCGGAGCGCTGGGTGATCGCGTGCACCAGCGCCACTCCCTCGATCACCAGGGCGAAGACGAGCAGGATCAGCTCGATCACGATGCGGACTTCGAACACGAAGATCGGCGCGGCGTAGGCCATGTCGGCAAGCTTATGCCGAGATCCCGGAAACGTCCGAAGGGACGCCGTCCGGGGCCTCGGTCCAGGCTCGACCTACTCGGCAGCCGGGCGGGTCCGCTTGGTGGTCTTCGGCAGCTTCGCCGACGGGGTCGCCGGCTTCGCGCTGGCGGCCTTCGCGCTGGCGGCCTTGGTGCTGGCGGCCTTGGTGGTGGCGGCCTTGGTGGTGGTGGCCTTGGTGGCCCGGGTCCGCTTCACCGCGGCGGGCTTGGCCTCGACCTCGACCACCTCGACCGCCTCGACCACCTCGGCCACCTCGGCCGGGCTGGGCACCTCGGCCGGCAGCGCGGCCTCCGCAACCGGCTGGGCGGCCCCCGCGACCGGCGTGTGGTCGGCCTCGGTCGCCTCGATGTCGGCGTTCACCGTGTCGGCGGCCTGCAGTACGCCGGCGCCGACGACCCGCTCACCCCGGGCCACCAGCTCGGCGTACGCGGCCAGGGCACGCTCCTGGGCGTCGACCACGGCGCGCTCGGCCCGGGCCTGCGCGGCCTGGGCGCCGGTTAGAGCACGCTCCTGGGCGGACTGCGCGCCGGCCAGCATGGCGGCGGCATTACGGCCGGCGGCCGCGCGGAACTTGTCCAGGGTGGCCGCCTCGCGGAGCTTGTCCAGGGCGGCCGCCTCGCGGAGCTTGTCCAGGTCGAAGTCGGCGGCGGAGGCCCGCTCCCGCAGGCCGGTCGCGGTCAGGTTGGCGGTCTTCAGCGTCTCGGTCGCCTTATGGCGCAGCTCGACGCCGGTGAGCACGGCCTTGCCGCCGAGGTCGGCGACGACCCGGGTGCCCAGTGCACCGACCACGGCGGGGAGCTTGCGCAGCTGCCGCAGGGCGAGTTCGCCGGCACCGGCGGCGGCGTAGAACGGGGCCGGAACGCGGTTGGTCTTCGGCTGGGTCATGACTGCTCCTCCTCGGCCGCACCCGCGGCCTTCCGGACCGCCTCGCGGGCGGCCTCCTCGTCTTGGACGGCGGTGGTCGGGGCAGGAGTCGCCCCCGCCTCGGTGACGGCGACCGACTCGAGGACCGCCTCGGTCGGGCTGCCGCCCGGCGTCGTGGGGCCGGTCGCGGCCGGCATGACGGTGGCCGGGGCCTGCGGTGCCTCGCCCGGCGCGCCGGGCCTCGGAGTCGGCTCGGTGGCCGCCTGCCCGGTCGTACTCCCGGCCGGCTCGGTGGCCGCCTGCGCCGCGGCGGTCGCCTCGGCGAGCCGGGCGTTCTCCCGGCGGAACGTCTCGTAGATCTGGGTGAGCGACTGCTTCTGGGCCATGGTCAGCTCGGGGTCGACGGCGATCGCCGCGAGCACGCCCTGCCCCTCCTTGGCGTCCAGCAGCCCGGCCCGCAGGTACATCGCCGGAGTGGAGACCCGCAGCGCGCTGGCGAGCTGCTGAAGCACCTCGGCGCTCGGCTTGCGCAGGCCGCGCTCGATCTGGCTGAGGTACGGGTTGCTGACGCCGGCCTGCTCGGCGAGCTGGCGCAGCGAGATCTTGGCATTGCGGCGCAGGTCGCGAATGAACCCGCCGACGTCGGGAAGGTCCTTGCTGGTGGCCATGACTCCACACTAACGGCCCCTGCTAGCTATTGCAAGCGAAACGCTAGCCAAAGTTAGCAGCCGCTCGTCCAGCCGGTTGCGCGCCCGGTGTCCGGTCCGTACCGTTCCCCCGTGGCCAAGATCGAAGTCAACGGCGCTGTGCTCGCGTACGACGAGGCCGGCAGCGGCAGCCCGGTGGTGCTGGTGCACGCCGGGATCGCCGACCGGCGAATGTGGCAGGGTCAGGTGGACGCGCTCGCCGCCCGGCATCGGGTGATCACCGTCGACCTGCGTGGATACGGCGACTCAGAACTGCCGCCCGAGCCGTTCGCGCACCACGACGACGTGATCGGGCTGCTGGACGCTCTCGGCATCGCGCAGGCCGCCCTGGTGGGCTGCTCGTTCGGCGGCAAGGTCGCGGTGGACACCACGCTGGCGTACCCGGAGCGGGTCTCCGCGCTGGCCCTCTTCGGCGCCCCGGTCTCCGGCAGCGAGTGGTCCGAGGGGACCGAGCAGCTCTGGGACGAACTGGTCGGCGAGGTGAACCCGGAGGATTTCGCGGCGACCGCGGCCGGTGAGGTGCGGTTCTGGGTGGTCGGGCCGACCCGCCGCCCGGAGGACGTCGACCCCGAGCTGATCCGGTTCGCCGAGGAGATGGACCGGCGGGCGCTCGCCGCCGAGCGGGCGCTCAGCGCCGTCGAGGTGGGCGAACTCGACCCGCCGGCGATCGACCGGCTGGCCGAGCTGCGGATTCCGGTGCTGGTCGGCACCGGCGCGGACGATCTCGCCGACCTGCGTCGGCTGGCCGACCGGATCGCCGCCGAGGCCCCGCAGGGCGTACGCCTGCCGGACGTCCCGGACGCCGCCCACCTGCTCCCGCTCGAGCGCCCCGAGCCGGTCAACGCCGCCCTGCTCGGCTTCCTGCCCTGACTGTCCCGCCCCGACGCACACGTGAAAGGAGGGGCCCCTTATTAACAGACGTCTGTTAATAAGGGGCCCCTCCTTTCACCTCAGACGGAGCCTGCGCCTTTCCAGACGGGGCGGACCGCGCCGACCGGGAGGCCGCCGCCGAGCAGCGGGAACTCGGCGTACTCGGCCAGCACCGGGGCCTCGACGCCGAGCTGGCGCAACGCCGACACCAGCACCGGCATCCGGGCCCGTCCGGCACCGTCGTCGATCTTGAGGGCGACCGCGCCGACCCCCGGGACCGCCGCCGCGATCACGCCCTCCGCGCCGACCTTGGCCAGCAGCCCGGGTACGCCGCGCATCAGCCGGGTG
This sequence comes from Micromonospora sp. SL1-18, assembly GCF_047921505.1. Lineage (NCBI taxonomy): Bacteria > Bacillati > Actinomycetota > Actinomycetes > Micromonosporales > Micromonosporaceae > Micromonospora > Micromonospora sp. SL1-18. The sequence goes on from NZ_JBLROA010000039.1 coordinate 17,591, forward strand.
TCGTCCGCCTGGGTGCCGCCCACCAGCTCCGGGTACGCCCGCATCGCGTCGGCCACGGTCCGCTCGACGGTGCCGGGCTCGGCCGAGACCAGCCGCAGGTACGCCCGCGCCAGGCCGGTCAGCGAGACGGCGAGCACGGGCGCGCCGCAGCCGTCCACCCCGACGGCCGCCACCGACTCCCCGGTGAACTCCTCGATCGCGGCGGTCAGCCGCCGCTGGAGCGGGTGCTCGGGCCGCCAGTAGCCGTTCACCGGCCAGCCGGCGGCAAGGCAGGTCAGCAGCATTCCGGTGTGCTTGCCGGAGCAGTTCATCTGGATCCGTCTCGGACCGCCGCCGGCCCGCAGCACCGCCTCCCGGGCCGCCTCGCCGATCGGCAGATCCGGCGGGCAGTGCAGCGCCTCCTCGATCAGGCCGGCGCCGCGCAGCAGGGCGCTGACCCGCTCCACGTGGAACTCCTCACCGGCGTGGCTGGCCGAGATCAGCGCCACGTCGGCCCGGTCGGTCAGCGGCAGCCCGGCCCGGAGCATCCCGATCGCCTGCATCGGCTTGTTGGACGACCGGGGGAAGATCGGCGAGGTCGCGTCCCCCGCCTCCGCCACCGGCGCACCGGCGGCGTCGAGCACCACCACGGACCCGCGGTGGACGCCCTCCACGAACCCGGACCGGACCACCTCAGCGAGCGGCACGCCGCCCTCGTACGTCTTTCCCACAACGTGGAAGGTACCGACGGCTCTGGGGGGCCCGACACCGGGGTGACCAGCGACGTCAGCCGTGGACGTACAGGGTCGCTGGGCGGGGTGTGGCTTACAGGCCGAGCAGCTGCCGGGCTTCGGCGGTGGTCAGCGGCAGACGCTGGGCGAGCTGGGCGAAGCCGACCGCGCGGGCGACCAGCTGCATGTTCGACTCGACCGGCTGCCGCTTGGCGTAGGTGATGGTGTCCTCCATGCCGACCCGGAGGTGCCCGCCGGCCGAGAGCGACGCCAGCATCACCGGGATGGTGCTGCGGCCGATCCCGGTTGCCGAGAAGGTGGTGCCCTCCGGCAGGTCGCGCAGCATCTGCTCGGCGGCGACCAGGGTCGCGGTGGTGCCCGGCATGCCGCCCGGCACGCCCATCACGAAGTCGACGTGCACATGCCCGCCGTGCGGCAGCCCGTACTTGCCGAGCAGGCGCTGGAGGGCGGTGAGGTGGCCGAGGTCGAAGATCTCGTACTCGGGGACGACGTCCTTCTCCTGCATCCGGGTGTGCAGGTCGACGATGAACTCCCAGCGGTTCATGAAGACGTCGTCGCCGAAGTTGACCGTGCCCATGGTGCAGGAGGCCATGTCCGGGCCGGCGTCCAGCACGGCCAGCCGGTCGGCCTCCGGGTCGGTCACCGCACCGCCGGAGGAGAGCTGCACGATCAGGTCCGTGCTATCCCGCAGCGCCGCCACGGTCTCCCGCAGCCGGCCCTGGTCGAGGGTGGGCTTCGCCTCGTCGTCCCGGATGTGGACGTGGATCACGGCCGCGCCGAGCGCCTCGCACTCCTTGGCGGTCAGCAGGAGCTCGTCGAGGGTCACCGGCAGCGCCGGCACCTCCGCCTTCGTCGACTCCGCGCCGGTGGGGGCAACCGTGATCAGCGTCCCTGTCGTCATGCCGGCGATCCTAGACCGCCGGCCCGCCTCCGGTCGATGGCCGGAGCGCGTCGCGACGGAAGATTGCCCGTGTTCGCTCGCGAAAGCGGAAAAACTTCCGCCTCACGGGCGTCAGCCCGGCACCCTTACGCCGGCTCGATGGCGGCGGCGGTCTCGCCGACCAGCAGGCGGGCATCGTCGGGGACGTTGCGCTTCACCACGGCGAGGGCGATCTGGCCCAGCTCGTGGTGGTGCACCGCGGTGCCGACGAACCCGACCGCCCGGCCGTCGAGGGTCACCGGGGTGCCGGCGGCCGGCGGCTGGTCGGTGGTCACCCCGTCCAGGTGCAGGAGTACGAGGCGACGAGGCGGCTTGCCAAGGTTGTGCACCCGGGCCACCGTCTCCTGCCCCCGGTAGCAGCCCTTGTCCAGGTGTACGGCCGGCGCGATCAGGTCCACCTCGGCGGGGATCGTGCGGTGGTCCGTGTCCACCCCGGCCCGGGCCCGCCGGGCGGCCACCCGGATCGCCTCGTACGCCCACAGCCCGGCCACCGGGACGCCCGCGCCGCGCAGTTCGGCCACCACCTGGGCCATCGCCTCCCTGGGCACCAGCAGGTCCACGCCGAGCGCCACCCGCCGGGCCCACCCGCCGATCGGCAGCGGCTTCACGTCGTACACCACGGTGGCCCGCGGTGGCAGCTCGCCGGAGCGGAACTTCGGACCGGGCACCGCGACCTGGTCCGGCGCGGCCAGCCCGGTGACGCCGAGAGTGTCGAGCGCGCCGGTGGCCTCGGGTCCGACCAGCGAGAGCAACGCGTGGTCGGCGGTGGCGTCGCGCGGATCGACCTTGCTGAAGAACCGCATCTTCTCCAGGTACGACAGGAGGCCGTCGGTCATCCCGGGCTCGGTGTCCAACCAGGTGGTCTCGCCGTCATCGGCCACCATGGCGTGCTGCTCGACGTGCCCGTGCGGGGAGAGCACGAGCAGTTCCGTGCCCTGCCACGGCCGCAGCGCGGCGAGGTGCTGGCTGGTCAGCGTGTGCAGCCAGCCGATCCGTTCCGCGCCGGGCACCGCGACGACGCCCCGGTGCGACCGGTCGACCAGACCGACTCCGGTGGCGAGGGTGCGCTGCTCGCGCATCGGGTCGCCGTAGTGGGCGGCCACCGGCTCGACGCCGGCCGCCCGGTGGGCCGGCTCGGGCTGGTCCCGGGTCTCCTCGTCGATTGCCTCGGCGGCCACCGCTCCCGCGATGTCGATCATTTACCTTCCCCGTTCTCGCACTGGGCGCAGACGCCGAAGAGCGCCACGTGCCCGATGTCGACCTGGAATCCCCGCTGCGCGGCCAACTGGTCGGCGAGCGGACGGAGCAACTCGCGCTCGATCTCGTCGATCGCACCGCACTCCCGGCAGACCAGGTGGACGTGCTGGTGCTCGCCGGCCGCGTGATAGGTCGGCGAGCCGTGCGACAGGTGGGTGTGCGTCACCAGACCGAGCCGCTCCAGCAGCTCCAACGTCCGGTAGATGGTGGTGATGTTGACCCCGGCGGCCACCTCCCGGACCGCCGTGTGCACCTGCTCCGGCGTGGCGTGCCCCAGGTCCAGCACCGCCTGCAGGACCAGCTGCCGCTGCGCCGTCAGCCGCAGCCCACGGGAGCGGAGTAGTTCCGCGAGGGAGGAGTCGGACACCATCCGATCATAGTTCGGCCGCCGCGCCGGTCCGGCCACCGCCGTCGTACGCGGACTACCCTCGGCGCTCGTGGAGGCGTCGCGGGTGGCCGTGCTCGGCCGAGGGGTGGTGCCGGCCGAGGAGGCGGTGCTGCGCGGCGACGACCGGGGCGTGCTGCACGGGGACGGCCTCTTCGAGACCATGCACCTGCGCGACGGGCAACCCTGGCTACGCGACGCCCACCTGGCCCGGCTGCGGTCCGGAGCGGCGGCGATCGCGCTGGACCTGCCACCCACCGGCGCGCTGGTACGACTGATCGACGAGATCCGGGCCGGCTGGCCGGCCGAGGTGGAGGGAGCGCTGCGGCTGGTCTGCACCCGTGGGCCGGAGGGCGGCGGGCCGCCGACCGTCTACGCCGCGCTGGCGGAGGTGCCGGCGACCGCGAAGCGGGCCCGGCGGGCCGGGCTGGCCGTGGCCACCCTGCCGCTCGGGGTGGCCGCCCGGTCCCGCCCCGAGCTGGACTGGCTCCCGGCCGGCATCAAGTCCACCTCGTACGCGGTGAGCACCGCGGCCCGCCGCTGGGCGGCCCGCGCCGGATTCGACGACGTGCTCTGGGTCTCCAACGACGGGTACGTGTTGGAGGGGCCGAGCGCGAACGTGGTCTGGCAGGTTGGGACGACGCTGTGCACGGTGCCGGCGGCGGCCACCGGAGTGCTGCCCGGCGTGACCGCCCGCTGGCTCCTGGAGCACGCCATCGAGCTGGGGTTCGACGCCGAGGAACGCCTGTCCACCCCCGCCGAGCTGAAGGGCGCGGACGGCGTCTGGCTCACCTCGTCCCTACGCGGCCTGGCGGAGGTCAGATCCCTCGACGGAACCCCCCTACGCCGGTCCCCCCAAACCCCCGCCCTCCGATCCCTCCTCGCCTTCCCCCTCCCCGGCGCCGATCCACCTCGTTGACGGGGTCAGCCGGCGACGCGGGTGAGGCGGGCGGAGAGGTGGGGGCTCAGGGGGTGGCCCATGGCGGCCATCTCCTGGGCGTAGAGCAGGGCGCCTTCGACGATGCCGAAGAGGCGGGCGCCGGCGGTGACCTCCTTGGCGGTGGCCGTACGGACAACCGCGTCGGTGGCGAACTCGATCTGGGTGCCCGTGCGCTTGCCGATGTACAGCTCCATCACGCCGGTGGGCGTGGTCATCAGGGCTTCCAGCTCGTCGGTCACCCGGTCGCCATCCATCACCGGGCGCCACCAGCCGACCTCACGACCGGCCGGGCGGACCGGGCGGCTCTGCTCGTCGAGGATCCAGGCGCGGGATTCGTAGGACAGGAACGGCCGGCCGTCATGGCTGATCCGGATCTCCTGCGCGTAGTCGAAGTCCTCGACGGTCGGGAACCCGCCCCGGCCGCGCCCGCGCCACACCCCGATGTACGGCAGCAGGCCGTCCAGGCTCCGGTGCAGCTTCGGGCCGACGCGCAGGTCGTGGCTCTCCTCGTACGGGTACGGGTCGACCGGCGGCGCGTTCAGCCACGGCGGCTGCAGCGGATTCTCGCTCACCGGGTCGTCTCCGTTCGCGGCTGCGGGGCTCGCAAACCCGGCTCACTCCTCGCGCTCACCGGGCCAGTCTTCGTTCGCGACTGCGGGGCTCGCAAACCCGGCTCACTCCTCGCGCTCACCATTTTCCTCTCGAAATTTTCACAGCCAGGTAACCCAGGCCACCGGCGAGCGCGCCCAGGCCGGCGACCAGCAGGCTGACGAACCCGATCTCGGTAACCATCCCGGCCATCCTATGCTGGCGCCATGGCTCGCTCTCTCGTCGTCAAGGCCACCGCCGGCGCGGACGCTCCCGAGCGCTGCGCGCAGGCCTTCACCGTCGCCGCCACGGCGGCGGCCGCCGGAGTCGACGTGTCGCTCTGGCTGACCGGGGAGTCGACCTGGTTCGCGCTACCCGGGCGCGCGCAGGAGTTCGAGCTGCCGCACTCCCCGCCGCTGGCCGAGCTGCTGCACGTGATCCTGGCCACCGGAAAGGTAACCGCCTGCACGCAGTGCGCGGCCCGCCGGGACATCGGCCAAGGCGACGTCATTCCCGGCGTACGCATCGCCGGCGCGGCGGTCTTCGTCGAGGAGGCGATGGCCGAGGGCGCCCAGGCCCTCGTCTACTGACCCCCCGCACGACAACCGCCGCCACCCGAGTTCTCGGCGGCGGGGTCAGGCTGGGCAGGAGGTGGTGACGGCGACGCGGACTCGGTCGTCGACGCGCTCGGCCAGCACCGCGGGGTTGGATCGCAGGGCGTAGAGGTCGGCGGAGTCGCGTACCGCGAGGGCGCCGTCGGCCGCGGCGCGGAACGCACCGGCCAGCGGCTCGCCGGCCGGCCCGCCGGCGGTCTCGGCGTGAGCGGTCCGAGCCGTGCCACCCGCCGGGCAGGGTGCGGCGAGCACCTCGACCGGTCCGGCCGCTCCACCCCAGCGGATCAGGGACCGGGTCACCTCGGCCGACTCGCGCCCGGCACCGGCGTTGCCCGGCGCACGGTAGCCCGTACCGGCCGGCCGGCAGCCGGTGGTGGCGGTGACCAATACCCGGCCCGGCCCGGTGGACCGGCCCTCGACCGCGACGAACTCGCCCGCGTCCGCCCGGAGCACCGGACCGTCGCCGAACGTCCGGACGCCCGCCCGCCACTCCGGCGGCAGTCGATCGGCCATCTGCCGGAGCAGGCCACCCGCGTCGTCGCCCGCGACGACCACCTCCACGCCGCGGGTCAGCTCGACGCCGTCCTCCATCGGGGTGACCCGGCAGCCCCGGTCGAGCCGGTCGGGCACGATCGCCGGGACGCCGTCCCGGCCGACGGCGGCCAGCAGCTCGCCGACGGCCCGGTCGACCACCGGCCCGGCCTGGTCCAGCGAGCGCTGCTCCCGCACCGTCGGCGGGTCGTGCCGCACCGACCACCAGGCCAGCCCGGCGAGCAGCATCCCCCACGCCACCGTCGCGGCCACCAGCCAGCGCAGCCCCCGACGCCCGGGCGTCGGCCGATCGGGACGAACCGGCGGGACGTACCCCGTCTGAACAGCACCACTCACGCGCCCATCGTGTCACGCGGCGGCGGCCCAGGGTGCCCCCCGACCCTCCGGGCGGGGCCGGGGGAACGGGTGGGAAATGGGGGTGGCCCGTCGCCCCGAGGTGGGGCGACGGGCCACGGTCAGAGCGTGGGTCAGGCGGCGACCTTGACGGTCACCTCGTTGATCCCGCGGGCGGCGCTGACGGCGGTGTCGCCGTTGCCGTGCCGGGAGAGCGCCCGCAGGGTCCAGTCGCCCGGCGCGGCGAAGAACCGGAACTGGCCGGCCGGTGAGGTCACCACCTCGGCGGTGAACTCACCGGTCGAGTCGAGCAGCCGGACGTAGGCGCCCGGCACGGTCTCACCGGAGTCGGCCTTGACCAGACCGGTGATGACGGTTTCCTTCTCCAGGTCCAGGCTGGCCGGCAGCGGGGCGGCCTGGTCCGGGGCGGCGCAACCGGCGGCGGTGGGAGCAGTCATCGGGATCACGCCTTCCCTGGCTCATCACCGAGCGCGACCGGCACGCCGACCAGCGAGCCGTACTCGGTCCAGGAGCCGTCGTAGTTCTTCACGTTCGCGTGGCCGAGCAGCTCCTGCAGCACGAACCAGGTGTGCGAGGACCGCTCGCCGATCCGGCAGTAGGCGATGGTCTCCTTGCTGTCGTCCAGCCCGGCGGCGGCGTAGATCTTGCGCAGCTCGTCGTCGGACTTGAAGGTGCCGTCCTCGTTGGCCGCCTTGGACCACGGGACGCTGAGCGCGGTCGGCACGTGACCGGCCCGCTGGGCCTGCTCCTGCGGCAGGTGGGCGGGGGCGAGCAGCCGGCCCGCGTACTCGTCGGGGCTGCGCACGTCGACCAGGTTCTTGGCGCCGATCGCGGCGACCACCTCGTCGCGGAAGGCCCGGATCGAGGTGTCCGGCTCCTGCGCGACGTACTGCGTCGCCGGGCGGGTCACCGCGTCCTTGACCAGCGGGCGGGCGTCGAGTTCCCACTTCTTGCGGCCGCCGTCGAGGAGCTTGACGTCGCGGTGGCCGTAGAGCTTGAAGTACCAGTACGCGTACGCGGCGAACCAGTTGTTGTTGCCGCCGTAGAGGATCACCGTGTCGTCGTTGGCGATGCCACGCTCGGAGAGCAGCGCCTCGAACTGGGCCTTGTTGACGAAGTCCCGGCGCACCGGGTCCTGGAGGTCGGTCTTCCAGTCGAGCTTGATCGCTCCGGCGAGGTGGCCGGTGTCGTAGGCCGAGGTGTCCTCGTCGACCTCGACGAAGACGACGCCCGGGGCGTCGATGTTCTTCTCGGCCCACTCGGCCGAGACGAGTGCGGTGTCGCGACTCATCAGATCACTCCCTGGTGAGGATTGGATGGTGAGCCTGCGCGCGGAGGATCAAAGCTGATGATGTCGCACCACGCGCGGGACCCAGAGCTAGGAACGGATCACGGGTACGTGCGACGGCGCCGCTGCCGGGCGATCAGGGGGAAAACCGGAGGGTACGCGGACCCTGCTTGCCGGTGGCCGCTAGGCGGCCGAGGACAGCCCCGCCGTCAGATGACGGGGCGACACAGGCAGGTGGCCACGCGGCACAGGTCGACCGCGCGCCGTTTGGTGAGGAGGGTCCCCATGGGGAGGGAGCCTACCAGCCACCCCGGCCGATGCCACCGATCCGACCAGCATCCGGGACGCGGTACGGGACCGGAGAACACCGACGGCCCGACCGACGGTCGGGCCGTGGATCGGGCTTTCGCCAGCGACCCGGGTGCTTCCGGGCCGGTCACCCGGCGGCGTTGATCGGCACGTCCTTCGCGTCGGCGGTGAACAGCAGCCCGCCCGGCTTCGGTTCCGCCTTGCGCACGGTCAGCTGGAACGGCAGCTCCGGCAGGGGCACGTTGACCGAAATGCTGTTGGCGTAGTTGGCCAGCATCCTCCGGGCCAGCGGCAGGTTCGGCAGACCCTCGGCGGTGAGGTCGTTGAACCGCAACCCCACCTTGCCCTTGGCGACGGCCACATCCGCGGTGCCGGTGACGGTGAGCTTGGTGCCGAGGATGTCCGCGGGCGCGGTGACGAGGAGTTTCCCGTCCCGCTCGCCGAGCGTGAGCCCCGGCCGGTTGAGAAGTTTCGCGAGGCTGTCGTAGGAGACGGTGGCGCGGCCGTCGACGCTCTCGGCGACCACGTCGCCCCGTCCGGAGCGAAGAGTGTCCAGCGACGCCCGCACGTTGTGGGCGTCCACGTCGAGCCGCGGCACGCTGACGGCGTCGCCCTGCACGGAGCCCTTGACGTCGGTCAACACGATCGAGATGCGATCGTACTTTCCGGCCAGCACCTGCGTGAGGAAGGGGAAGCCGCCCACGTCGACCTGGGGCGGCGCGGACTGCATGTCCTGCTTGGCGACCTCCTGCCGCACCTGGTCGGCGATGGCCCGCTCGGCCACCCCGGCCGCCACCCGGTCGGCGACCACCAGCAGCCCGGCCAGGACCAGCAGCAGGACGACGAAGCCGGTCAGCACCTTCCGGCCCCGTCGCCGGGGCCGGCCCTCGTACGCCGGATATGCCTCTGCCACGCCGCCTCCTCATCGCCGGGTAGTCGCCTGGCGGCGCACGGTCCTCCTCGCGTACGCCGCCGTCTCGCGGCGCAACGGTACTTACCCGAGGCGGGAAATCCCCAACCGTGCGCTCAGAGGAAGAGCACGCACATGACGTACGCGGCCGGCGCGGCGAGCGCGAAGCCGCCCAGTGGCCCCTGCATGTGCCGGGCGATCCACATGGTCGGCGGCTCGCCGGCCATCAACCGGCCCGCCTCGGCGTATCCGACGGCGAGGTCGGCCAGCACGGCGGTGGCGGCGGTGACCAGCCCGACCAATGCGGCGCTGGTCGGGGTGAAGCCGACCAGGTAGCTGCCGAGCACCGCGCTGGTCAGGGTGCCGAGCATGGCGCCCACGACCACGCCGGCGGCGCCTCGCGGCACCTGCGGGGCAAGCCGGGGCCAGGGTGCCACCGCGTCGGTCAGCCGGGCCATGAGCAGCGCGACGCCGGTGGCGGTGAGACAGACGGTCATCGCCTGGGTGCCCTTCGGGACCCGGCTGAGCACGATCAGGCTGGCGAACGCGACCACGCCCACCACGATCAGCAGGGTGCTGCCGAGCGAATCGGTCACCCGGACCCGGTCGACCCGGCGGACGAGCTGGCCGAGCACGCCGAACACGAAGCCGGCGGCCGCGGCGTACCCGAGCGGGGCCAGACCGGCGATCTCGGACTGCACCGCCGCGGCGTCGGCGATGGCGGCCGCCGCGGCGCTGACCAGCGCGACCACCAGCAACGCCGGCGGGCGCATGGCCATCGTCCAGGCGAGCACGAAGAGCAGCTGCACCCCGAGGACGATGAACGCGAAGGGCAGCCGGTGCCCCGGGCCGGCGGTCTGCGCGCCGAGCACCAGGCCGACGCCGAGCAGCGCGGCGAAGCCCGCGATGGTCAGCGCCAGCGGCCGGCGTACCGGGACGGGAGGCACCTCCTCCTCGGGCGCGTCGGCGGATTCGTCGTCCGGGAGCCGCGCCGAGCCGCCCTTGCGCAGCCGACGCGGCCCCTTCCGCTCCGGCCGGCCCCCGCCGTCGTCGGCCGGACCGGTACGCGGGCCCGGCGGGTAGCCACGGGAGGGGCTGGCCGGCCCCGGACGCGCGTGCGCGTCGTCGGCCCGCGGGTCACGGCCCGGGTGAGGCGAGGTCGAGGGAAACACGCCCCGATCGTGCCAGACCGGGCCGCGCCGGCGGAGGTCACGGTTTCGGCAACGTTAAAACCTGAGCCGCGAACAGGGCTAGAACGGGCAAAACGGAAAGGACGCGGAGGGGCTGGGCAGGGAATCCGTTACGCTCAACCCGCTACCCGCACCCGCCAGCGACGCCGGGACCACGCCAGTTCCCAGCGCCACGCCCGCCAGGAGTGCCGCTGGTCACGCGCGGCCGGAGAGCCGCCGGGACGGAGGTGATCGTGTGGAGATCCTGCTGCTGACCGCGCGCGCAGGTGAACCATCGGCGGTGCTGCCGGCGCTCGATCTGCTCCCGCACTCGGTCCGCACCGCGCCGCGCGACGTCCGCACGCTGGTCTCCGGCCCGACCCCGGACGCCGTCCTGGTGGACGCCCGCTCCGAGCTGAGCGAGGCCCGGGCGACCTGTCGGATGCTGCACGCCACCGGGCTGGGCGTGCCGCTGGTCGCGGTGGTCACCGAGGCGGGGCTGATCGCGCTGAACGCCGACTGGGGCGTGGACGACGTCATCCTGGCCGGGGCGGGGCCGGCCGAGGTGGAGGCCCGGCTGCGGCTCGCGGTGGGCCGGCGGAGCACGGCGACGGCCGGGGCCGGCGGCTCGATCCGGGCCGGCGAGCTGACCATCGACCCGGACACCTACGCGGCCAAGCTCAAGGGCCGCCCGCTCGACCTGACCTACAAGGAGTTCGAGCTGCTGAAGTTCCTGGCCCAGCACCCGGGCCGGGTGTTCACCCGGGACCAGTTGCTCCGCGAGGTCTGGGGGTACGACTACTTCGGCGGCACCCGCACCGTCGACGTGCACGTCCGGCGGCTGCGCGCCAAGCTCGGCTCGGAGTACGAGTCGATGATCGGCACGGTGCGTCAGGTCGGCTACAAGTTCGTCGTGCCGCCGTCGCGTTCGCTGCCGGAGTCGGAGCCCGCCCCGCTGCCCGTCTGACCGGAAAACTCCTCTCGTTCCCCCTTCCGTGAGACTTACTTCCCTTTGACCCTTTTGTCCCCTAACCCGGCCTACTCTTGGGCAAAATGGGACAAAGGGGGCGACGATGGATACGGAAAAGATGACGGGCCGGCACCACGAACCGAACGGGCGGTGCCGCTGATGTCGACCACGACGATCCGCGGGGCCGGGATCGTGACCCTGGTGCTGGCCGCGCTGCTCGGCTCGGCGTTCGCGCTCGGCCGCGGCCTCATGGCCGAGATGGGGGCCACGCCCAGCGGTGCGACCGCCAACGCCAACAACACGCACTACGCCGACCAGCCACCCGCCACCGACCTCTCCCCCACGCCGTCCGACAGCCCGAGCCCGAGCACGAGCCCGTCCCCACGGGACGGCGAGCCCGCCAGCGACGGGCCGTACGGCAGCATCACCAGCACCGGGTCGTCGCGGGTCGCGCTGACCTTCGACGACGGACCCGACCCGCAGTACACCCCGCAGGTGCTCGCCCTGCTCAAGCACTACCGGGTGAAGGCGACCTTCTGCGTGGTGGGCGAGAACGCGGCGAGCCACCCGGGCCTGATCCAGGCGATCGTGTCCGAGGGGCACACCCTCTGCAACCACTCCTGGGACCACGACGAGAACATGGGCCAGCGGTCGCGGGACGCGATCCGGAACGACCTGCTCCGCACCAACGAGGCGATCCGGGCGGCGGCACCGAAGGCCCGGATCGTGTACTACCGGCAGCCCGGCGGCAACTGGACGGCTCCGATCGTGTCGATCGCGGAGGACATGGGCATGACCTCGCTGCACTGGGCGGTCGACCCGGCGGACTGGCAGATGCCTGGCGCGAAGCAGATCTACACGACGGTGCTGACCGAGACCCAACCCGGGGCGATCGTGCTGATGCACGACGCCGGCGGCGACCGGGCGGGCACGGTCGAGGCGTTGCAGCACCTGCTGCCCGAGCTGCTGAGCCAGTTCCAGCTGGAGGCCCTGCCCACCGGAACCACGTGACCACCACCACGGGCCGCTGCCCATGTCCGGCATGATCGGCGGCCCGCCGGCCGCTACCGTGACGGGATGAGCGAGCGTCAGCGAGCGAATCATCAGCTCGGTGCGAAGGTGCCTCATGCCGGCACGAAGCGAAGCGGAGTGCCGGCATGAGCAGCACGGAGCCGACCGCCGACCGAGTCGTCCGCGCCGACCGGCTGGCACCGGTCGAGGTGGCCGAGGTGCTGGCGCTGGCCCGCGTCGCCGGCGACGTGGACGGCGCGGACCCGCTCGACGAACACGTGCTGCTGCGGCTGCGCGACCCGGAGGCACCGGCCGTGCACCTCACCGCCCGGGCCACCGACAACACCCTCACCGGCTACGCCCACCTCGACACCACCGACCCGGCGAGCGGCATCGGCGTGGAGCTGGTGGTGCATCCGACGTACCGGCGGCGCGGCACCGGGCGGGCGCTGGCCCGGGGTGTGCTGGCCGCGGCGTCCGGACCGCTGCGCGCCTGGGCACACGGCGACCACCCCTCCGCCGCCGCGCTCGCCGTGGACCTGGGCTTCGCCCGCGCCCGGGTGCTCTGGCAGCTGCGCCGCCCGCTGGCCGCGGCACTTACCGAGCCCGCCCTGCCCGACGGCGTCCAACTGCGCGCGTTCCGCCCCGGCGAGGACGACGAGGCGTGGCTGGCGCTCAACAACGCCGCCTTCGCCGAGCACCCGGAGCAGGGCCGGTGGGCCCGGACGGACCTGCGGGTACGCCTCGCCGAGCCGTGGTTCGACCCGGCCGGCTTCCTGCTCGCGGTGGATTCGGCCACCGGCCGGCTGCTCGGCTTCCACTGGACCAAGGTCCACGAGCGACCCGGGTCGGCCCGGATCGGTGAGGTGTACGTGCTCGGGGTGGACCCGTCCGCGCACCGGGGCGGGCTCGGCCGGGCGCTCACCACCGCCGGGCTTGCCTACCTGCGGGACCAGCGGGGGCTGGACCGGGTGATGCTCTACGTCGACGAGTCCAACGCCCGCGCGGTCGCCCTCTACGAGGGGATCGGCTTCGCCCGCTGGTCCGCGCACGTCAACTACCAGCTCGGCTGAGCGGCGAGCGGCGGCCGGGGCACTGCCGTCGCGCTAGCCCGTCATGAAGGGATAAAAGGGACACCTCCCCGCCAGTTCATGTAATGGACAACACATCCTCAGCGAGCCGTCGCTCCACCGAGCGAGCCTGTTCATCTTCCGTTCACTTCTGACCGGCGAGCCGTCTACCTGGCACTTCTAGCTTCATCTCAGCCGGTCAGCGCCGGCACCCGGCTTCGTCCGGGCGACCTGACCAAAAACGTGAAGGGAAACCTTTCAGGTGAAGCTCCAGCGCAACGGCGCCATCGCCTGCCTCGCACTTACCGCGGTGCTCGGCCTCAGCGCCTGCGGCTCGGACAACAACACGCCGAGCGACACCTCCGCCTCCGCCTCCGGCTCGGCCGCCGACTGCGGCACGGGCACGCTGAACGCGCAGGGCTCCTCCGCGCAGAAGAACGCGATGGCCGAGTGGATCAAGGCGTACCAGCAGAAGTGCGCGGGCACCACGATCAACTACGAGCCCACCGGTTCCGGCGCGGGTATCGAGGCTTTCATCGCCGGCACCGCCGACTTCGCCGGTTCCGACTCCGCCCTGAAGCCGGAGGAGCAGCCGAACGCGGACGCCAAGTGCGCCGGCGGCCAGGCCCTCAACCTGCCGATGGTGATCGGCCCGGTGGCGGTCGTCTACAACGTCAGCGGCGTGGACAACCTCCAGGTCACCCCGACCACCCTGGCGAAGATCTTCGCCGGCAAGGTGACCAAGTGGGACGACCCGGCGATCAAGGCCGACAACCCGGACGCCAAGCTGCCGTCGACCGCGATCCAGGCGGTGCACCGCTCCGACGAGTCGGGCACCACCGACAACTTCACCAAGTACCTGTCGAAGACCGCTGAGGCGGACTGGACCTTCGACCACGCCAAGGCGTGGAAGGCCCCGGGCGGCGTCGGCGCGGCCAAGTCCGACGGCGTGGCCAGCAAGGTCAAGAGCACCGACGGCACCATCAGCTACGTCGAGTGGTCGTACGCCGAGAACGCCGGCCTGAGCAAGGCCAAGGTCAAGAACGGCGCGGGCGAGTTCACCGAGCTGACCGCTGAGTCGGCCGGCAAGACCATCGCCGGGGCCAAGATCGAGGGCCAGGGCAACGACCTCAAGATGTCGATCGACTACAACACCACGGAGGCCGGGGCGTACCCGATCGTCCTGGTCACCTACGAGATCGTCTGCAGCAAGGGCCTCGCGGCCGACAAGCTGCCGCTGGTCAAGGGCCTGCTGAGCCACGCGGCCAGCACCGAGGGCCAGAGCGCGCTGACGGAGCTGGGCTACGCGCCGCTGCCCGACTCGGTCCGCACCAAGGTCGAGACCGCGGTCAAGAGCCTCGCCTGACGCTCTGACCGACACCACCTTCTCCATACGAAGCGAGCGAGTAGATGGGTGATACCCCTCAGCGCTCGGCGCACGCCGGCACCGGCGGGACTCGCGTGGCCACGAGCCACGAGCGGCCCGCCGGTGCCTCGGCGCGTGTGGCCGAGACCTCCGGTAACCCTGGTACGACCGACAACGGCCTGGGCGGCGGTGGAGCGCTGCCCCGGGCCCGGGCCTTCGGCGCGGAACGGGCGTTCCGTGGCCTGACCCTGGCCGCCGGCACCGCGGTGCTGGTCATCATCGCGGCGATCGCGATCTTCCTGATCGCCAGGGCGGTCCCGGCGCTGCGGGCGAACACCGAGTCCTTCTGGACCTACGAGGGCTGGTTCCCGAACGAGAACCCACCGAAGTTCGGCATCGGCGCGCTCGCCTTCGGCACCGTGCTCAGTTCGGCGCTGGCGCTGCTCATGGCGGTGCCGGTCGCGCTGGGCATCGCCCTCTACCTATCGCACTACGCCCCCCGCCGGCTGGGTAACGGCCTCGGCTTCCTGATCGACCTGCTGGCCGCCGTGCCCAGCGTGGTCTTCGGGCTCTGGGGCCGGGACTACTTCGCCAAGCCGGTTGCCGACCTGTCGGCCTGGTTGCACGAGTACTTCGGCTGGATCCCGATCTTCGGCGAAGGCCCGTACGGCAGCTCCATCCTGCTCGGCTCGGTGGTACTGGCGATCATGGTGCTGCCGATCGTCACCTCGCTCTCCCGCGAGGTGTTCCGGCAGACCCCGACCGCGAACGAGGAGGCCGCCCTCGCGCTGGGCGCCACCCGCTGGGAGATGGTCCGTACCGCCGTCCTCCCGTACGGCCGGCCGGGCGTGATCGCCGCGGTGATGCTCGGCCTGGGCCGCGCGCTCGGCGAGACCATCGCCCTGGCGCTGACCCTCGGCTCGACGTACGCCATCTCGTTCAACATCCTGCAGAGCGGCGGCAACAGCATCGCCGCGAACATCGCGAACCGGTTCGCCGAGGCGAACGACACCGGGCGCGGCGCGCTGATCGCCTCCGGCCTGGTGCTCTTCGCGATCACGCTGATCGTCAACATCACCGCCCGGGCGATCATCTACCGCCGCCGCGAGTTCACGGAGTCGGCCGCATGAGCGCGACAGTCACCAGCAACCGCCCGCAGCCCCCGGCACAGCCGGCCACGCTGCGGGCCAAGCGGCTTCCGGCGTACGCCGCGCCCGCCATCGCGGTCGTGGCCCTGCTGGTCTCCGCCGGCATCGTGTACGGCGCCGGCATCGGCGGCCCGGTCCTGGTCGTGGTCGTCGGCGCGCTGCTCTACCTGGCCGGGCTCTTCTTCACCGCGAACGCGGTGGAGGGGCGCCGGTCCGCCCGCAACCGGACCTGGAGCGCGCTGATCCACTCCGCCTTCGCGCTGGCGGTGCTGCCGCTGGCCTCGGTGGTCTGGACCCTGGTCAGCAAGGGTGCCGAGCGGCTGGACCAGAACTTCTTCCTCACCTCGATGAACAACATCGGGGCCCGGGACGCGAACGGCGGCGCCTACCACGCCATCGTGGGCACGTTGGAGCAGGTCGGCATCGCCACGCTGATCACCGTCCCGCTCGGCGTGCTCTGCGCGATCTACGTGGTCGAGTACGGCCGGGGCCGGTTCGCCTTCACCATCCGCTTCTTCGTGGACGTGATGACCGGCATCCCGTCGATCGTCACCGGCCTGTTCGTACTGGCCTTCTGGGTGCTGATCGTCTCGCCGTGGTTCAACGACGGCCGGCCGGGCTTCTCCGGCTTCGCCGCCGCGCTGGCGCTGAGCGTGCTCATGCTGCCGACCGTGGTCCGCTCCACCGAGGAGATGCTCCGCCTCGTCCCGGCTCCGCTGCGCGAGGGCGCGTACGCCCTCGGCGTGCCGAAGTGGAAGACCATCCTGCGGGTTGTTTTGCCGACGGCCCTGCCGGGCATCGTCACCGGCGTCATGCTCTCCGTCGCGCGGGCCGCCGGCGAGACCGCCCCGGTGCTGCTCGTCGCCGGTGGCGGCGCGGCGATCAACTTCAACCCGTTCGAGAACAACCAGTCATCGCTGGCTCTCTTCGTCTACCAGCAGGCCGGCGAGGCCTCGAAGTACTCGCCGGCGCGGGCGTGGACCGCAGCGCTGACCCTGGTCGCCCTCGTCCTCATCCTGACCGTCGCGGCGAAGTTGCTGGCCCGCCGCAACCGGCTCGGCCGATGAATCCCGGAGGTACCACCACCATGGCCAAGCGCATCGAAGCCACCAACGTCACCGCCTACTACGGCGCGTTCAAGGCGATCGAGAACATCAACCTGACCGTCGAGCCGAAGACGGTCACCGCCCTGATCGGCCCGTCGGGCTGCGGCAAGTCCACCTTCCTGCGGTCGATCAACCGGATGCACGAGGTGCTGCCCGGCGCCCGGGTCGAGGGCAGCCTGACCATCGACGACCAGGACATCTACGACCGGGACGTGGACGTCACCGCGGTCCGCCGGACGATCGGCATGGTGTTCCAGCGGCCCAACCCGTTCCCCACCATGAGCATCTTCGAGAACGTGGTGGCCGGCCTGCGGCTCAACGGCGTACGCAAGAAGTCGATCCTGGAGGAGGCGGCCGAGAAGGCGCTGCGCTCGGCGAACCTCTGGAACGAGGTGAAGGACCGGCTCGGCAAGCCGGGCGCCGGCCTCTCCGGCGGTCAGCAGCAGCGGCTCTGCATCGCCCGGACCATCGCGGTCGAGCCGCAGGTGGTGCTGATGGACGAGCCCTGCTCGGCGCTGGACCCGATCTCCACGCTGGCCATCGAGGACCTGATGTTCCAGCTCAAGGACAAGTTCACCATCATCATCGTCACGCACAACATGCAGCAGGCCGCCCGAGTGTCGGACCGCACCGCCTTCTTCTCGATCGAGAAGACCGGCGACCCGGGCCGGCTGATCGAGTACGACAACACCCAGAAGATCTTCAGCAACCCGAGCGTGAAGAAGACCGAGGACTACATCACCGGCCGCTTCGGCTGAGGCGTCAACGGGACAGGCGACGAGTACACGGCCCATGGTCCGTTCGGCCGCGTCGTAGGCGTCAGCCAGTTCGGCGGCGACACGGTCGAGGAAGACCAGCACGTTGTCGGGGTCAAGGCCCCGCCGACCAAGGCGGGTGCGGCGGAACCGGCCGTCCGGCACGCACTCGGCGCTGCGGGTGCGGGTCCGGCCCGTGGCAGCGGGTGAAGGGGATAAATGGCTTGCACAGGCGCCGGGCTGAGACTTTGACTGCTCGCCATGCCTTTCCCCTCACCGATCTTCGTTGCGGGTACGGGTCGTTCGGGAACGTCACGGATCGCCGACATCATCGGCGAACATCCGCTGATCCATCGGATTCCCATGGAGACCCGGTTTCTCATCGACCCGGGTGGCCTGCGGGACCTGGCCGACGCGCTCACCGATCGATACGACCCCACCGTCGGTGAGGACGCCCTGCACCGGCTGAGCGACTTCCTCACCGTACGAGTGCCCGGCCGGCGCGACGATCGCGGCAAAACCGTTCCCGAGCTGGTCGGCGAGCGGCGCTACCGGGACGCGGTGCACCAGCTCTGGCCGCAGTTGATCGCGAACACATACGACGAACCTGCGCCCGCGGAAGGCTTCGGGAACGCCGACCGGCCTGCCGGGCCGTTCGAGCCGCTGAGCCGCCGGCGGGTACTTCCCAGGTATTTCAGCGACCGGGGCGAACTGCTCGGAATCTTGCGGGGCCTGATCGACACCATGTTCGGCGGAGCAGCCGCCGACGCGGGCAAGCCGACCTGGTGCGAGAAGACACCGTTCAACCTGCTGTCCATGGAGTTCCTCTGGGAACTGGTCCCCGAAGCGGCCATCGTGCACATCAAGCGTCACCCGGTCTCAGTGCTCGCATCCCACCTGGCCCAGCCATGGGCACCGCCCACCGTTGACGGCGCGCTCGCCTACCTCAAGCCGGTCTACCACCGATGGCTCACCTGGAAGAACACGGTCGACCTGACGGGCAGGCGATACATCGAGGTGAAAGCAGAAGATCTCGCAGCCGACTGGCCCGGGCAGCGCCGCGCCCTGTTCGAACGGCTCGACGTCGACGACTTCGCCACCCCTTCAACGTTTCAGTCGCACAAGCTGACGAACCGCAACGACCAATTCGACGACGAAACCCGCGAGTTCATCGAAGAAGCACTCGGCAAGGTCATCCCGGCCATGGGATATGAGTGACGGCTCTGGCTCTCCACCTTGACGACGCACCGTCAACGCACGGGCTCGGTCAGTCCAGCACGAACCGGGGTTCGCCGTTGAGGTCGAGGCGCGGGGTGATCGGGGTGGCGGCATCGCGTACCACGGCGTCGCGGGCCACCCCGGCCAGGTCGCCGGCGGCGGCCACCTGGGCCAGGGTGACCAGGGTGGGCGGGAGCATGCTCAGCTCGCCGGCCTCCGCCCGGGCCAGGGCGTCCGTCGGGCGGATCCACATCGTGTGGTCGGCCTCGCCGGAGACGTCCCTGGTCCGCTGCCCCGCCGGCAGCAAAGCCACGAAGAAGTACGTGTCGAAGCGGCGCGGCTCGAACTCCGGGGTGATCCACCGGCTCCACGGCAGCAGCAGGTCGGAGCGGAGGGTGAGCCGTCGGCCGGCCAGCAGGTCGGCGAAGCCGGTCCGGCGGGCCTCCAGGTCCTGTCGGGCCGCCTCCCAGTCGTCTCCGCTCACGTCGCCCACCACCGTCGCGGCGTCCGGGCCGGCCAGCAGCACGCCGGCCTCCTCGAAGACCTCCCGGGCGGCGGCGCAGACCACCGCCTGCGCGGCGTCCGGGGCGAGGCCGAGGCGGTCACCCCACTCGGCCGGCTCCGGGCCGGCCCAGTCCAGGTGGGTCTGCGAGTCGGAGCGGTCCACCCCGCCGCCGGGGAACGCGTACACCCCGCCGAAGGCCATCGCGGCGACGCGGCGGATGACGTACACCTCGAAGTCGGCGCCGGCCGGGCGGAGCAGCAGCACGGTGGCCGCGACCCGGGGCACGGCCGGGACGCCGCCCTCGGCGCGGAACCGGCGGGCGTGCTCGACCAGGGTGGGGGATGCGGCGAAACCGTAGGTGGTCATCCTGCGAGCCTAGTTCCCGGCCAGTGGATCAATTGTCCGGCGACCCGGCGGGCCGGGATGGCGCGCGTCTTCCGTCCAGCATTACGTGACGGCCGTTGACCTGCGAAAACGCGGGAGAAACGGCTACGGGTCGGACATGAGGCCCAGCCGAGACCGTGGCCGGGGAGACGTCCTAGCCTGCGTCGTCGACGAGGTGCGGGCGATGCTCGCGAATCCACGCCTCGACGTCTTCGATGCGCCAGACCGCGCCCATGCCGAGTACGTCGTACGGCTCGGGAAAGTCAGGACGCGCCATGATCTCCGCTGCGCGCTGCCTGCTCACGCCGAGCCGTCGGGCGATCTCGCCCCGCCCGTACAGGTGCCTCGGCATGGGCGCAGGTTAGCCACGCCCAGCCCCGTCAAACCGCAGCCTGTCTAACTGCACCCTGCATCTTGACAAGGGTTGCGCGAGTCGCGAGCATCTGACTATGCGCCTACGCCGAGCGACAGAGCCGACACGGTCCGATCTCGTCCACCGTCGCCGACGCTGGTCGCGGCGGTGCGTCTGCGGCCTGTGCTGGCGGGCCTGCCCGGATCGCTTCCGGACGCCACCGCCGGCCGAGCCTGCGCCGACGCGGCCGGCATGGGTGGACGCGCCAACCGCCGCCTACCCGCAGCCCGGCCGCGCGGGGTGGTTGACGCCCGCCCAGGCGTACCGGGCCAACGGCGGGCGGCACTGGGCATGAGCGTCCATCGGCCGCTACGCCCAGCGTGGAACTGCGAGGCGTGCAAACAGCCCTACCCGTGCCCGAACGCGCGGGCGACTCTCGCGGCGGGTGACCCGTGGTCGTCGGCGACGTACCTCGCGGGCCTGTTCGTGACCGCCGTAAACGATCTGCCGAACGTGCCGGTGGTTGACCTGTACGCGCGGTTCTTGCTCGCTGTACCCGTGCGTCGGCCGAGAGGCGACCGCGACGCACCCAGGCGGCACGACCGTAGGTAGCGGAGGGCGCTCAAGAAATCGAGCCACCAGCCGAAGGGCGCCAGATGTGAGCCGGGGCCCCTTGTTAACAGACGTCTGTTAACATGGGGCCCCGCCTTACACCGGCCCGACACGCCGACCGGACGGTTGGGCCACGGGCGGGCGGGTCGAGCCGCGATGATGAGCGGGTGGGGGAGGGACGAGACACCGAGGGCACCACCGACACGCCGGCCCGCCGGCCGCCCGCCGCGACCCGTACGGCGGATCCGCCGGCCCCGCTGCTCGGCTGGGACGCCGCCGGCGGGCTGGCCGCGCTGCGCGGGCTGCTGGCCCGTCCGCTGGCCTCCTACTACCTGCTGCTCTCCAGCGCCGGCCTGCTGCTGCTGATCGGCCTGACCATGGTCTTCTCGGTGACCAGCGTGCGGGACTACGCCAAGGTCGGCGACGCCTCGACGTCGCTGGTCCGGCAGACGATCTTCGCGGTGATCGGCGTCGGGGCGTTCTGGGCCTGCCAGCGGCTGCCCGCCCGCAGCTTCCGGGCGCTCGGCCGGCCGGCGCTCGGCGTGGCGGTGGTGCTGCTGCTGATCCTCAACCTGCTGGTCGCCCTGGAGGCGCTGTTCCGGGTGAAGTCGATCGGCCCGCTCAAGGCCAACCTGCTCTGGCTCTTCCTCGGCCCGATCACGATCCAGCCGGTCGAGGTGGCCAAGTTCGCGCTGGTGCTCTGGGGCGCGCACGTGCTGGCCCGCAAGGGGGCCGCGCTGGGCTGGTGGAAGGAACTGGCCACCCCGCTCTTCCCGGTGGTCGGGCTGCTCTTCGTGCTGGTCGGCTACAACGACCTGGGCAGCGTGCTCTGCCTGCTCGCCCTGGTGGTCGGCATGCTCTGGGCGGCCGGGGTCCGGCTCCAGGTCTTCGCCGCCCTCACCGCGGTGGGCCTGCTCGGCATCGGTCTGCTGGTCGCCGCGGCGTCCCTCGGCGCCGGTTCCGGCTCGCGGGACGCCGAGAACTACCGGCTGGCCCGGCTCACCAACTTCGTCAGCCCGCCCGACCCGCAGAAGTGCTTCGAGGACTGGTGCTACCAGACCATCCAGGCCCGCAACGCCATCGACCACGGCGGCTGGTTCGGGGTCGGGCTGGGCAAGAGCACCTTCAAGTGGGACTGGCTGCCCGAGGCGCACAACGACTTCATCTTCGCGATCATCGCCGAGGAGTTGGGCGTGGTCGGCTGCACGGTGGTGCTGGTGCTCTTCGCCGTGCTGGCGTACACCGGGCTGCGGATCGCCCGGCGGGTGGAGGACCTGTTCCGCCGGCTCGCCGCCGCCGGGGTGACCGCCTGGCTGGCGGGCCAGGCCGTGATCAACATCGGTGGGGTCACCGGGCTGCTGCCGCTGACCGGCGTACCGCTGCCGTTCATCTCCGACGGCGGCAGCGCCCTGGTGGTCACCCTCGCGGCGGTCGGGCTCCTCGCCAGTTTCGCCCGCGCCGAGCCGGACGCGGCCCGAGCCCTGCATGCCCGTCCGCCCGCCCGGTGGGTCCGACTAGTCTGGGCCCCGTTGCCGCCGCTTCCCGGCCGGCGCCGCCGATCGGCGGCGCCACCGGCGGACCGTGGGTCCGTACCCCGGTCCCGGACGCGGCGGACCGAGGACCAGGCCGCAGCCCGCGGCCCCCGGCCCGGCCGGACGCGCGCCGGCACGGCGAGCGAGAGGAGACGCTGATGGGCCCGCTGCGTTCGGTGGTGCTCTGCGGAGGAGGTACGGGTGGACACATCTACCCGTTGCTCGCCTTCGCCGACTGCCTGCGCCGACACGACCCGAGCGTCCGGATCACCTGCCTCGGCACCCCCAAGGGCCTGGAGAACGAGCTGATCCCGCCGGCCGGCTACGATCTGCGCCAGATCCCGGCCTACCAGCTGCCCCGCTCGATCAACATGAGCCTGGTCCGCACCCCGGACCGGATGTGGAAGGCGGCCCGCGCGGCGGGCAAGGTGATCGACGAGGTGCGGGCCGACGTCGTGGTCGGCTTCGGGGGGTACGTCTCGGTGCCCGGCTACCTGGCCGCGTGGCGGCGCGAACTGCCCATCGTGATCCACGAGGTGAACGTGCCGCCGGGCGTGGCCAACCGGCTCGGGATGAAGTTCACCAAGAATGTCGCGGTCGGGTTCCCGCACCAGCCGGCGCAGGCGGAGTCGCTGCGGGACGCCCGGGTGGTCGGGGTGCCGCTGCGCCGGGGCATTGCCGGCCTGGACCGGGTCGCCATGCGCAACGCCGCCCGGGCCCACTTCGGGCTCCGCCCCGACCTGCCGGTGCTCTTCGTCGCCGGCGGCTCGCAGGGCGCCCGCTCGATCAACCTGGCGGTCTCCGGGGCGGCCAAGGAGCTGGCCCGCAACGGCGTGCAGGTGCTGCACGTCATCGGCGCGCGTAACGAGCCGGTCCCCGTCCCCACCGACCTGCCGGTGCCGTACGTGACACTGCCCTACCTGTCCGAGATGGAGCTGGGCTACGCCGCCGCCGACCTCATGCTGGGCCGGGGCGGCGCGATGACGTGCGCCGAGGTGGCCGCCATCGGCCTGCCCGCCATCTACGTGCCGTACCCGCACAGCAACCAGGAGCAGAAGCGCAACGCGCTGCCCGTGGTGGAGGCCGGTGGCGGGCTGCTCGTCGACGACGGCGAGCTGACCCCGGCCTGGCTGGAACGTACGGTGATCCCGCTGGTCCGGGACCCGCAGCGGCTCGCCGCGATGGGTGCCGCCGCGGCCGCGTACGGCCGGCGTGACGGCGACGTGGCCCTGCTGAACTTCGTCTACGAGGCGGTGGCCCGATGACGGTCACCAGCGCGATGGGAAGGTGCCGCTCATGAACACCGCGCAGTTCACCCCCGCCGGCACGATGACGGCGGAGGACCTGGGCCGGATCCACCTGATCGGGGTGGGCGGGGTCGGCATGAGCGGCCTGGCCCGGCTCTTCCTCACCCGGGGCCTGCCGGTCTCCGGCAGCGAGCTGCGGGAGTGGCCGTCCCTGGCCGGCCTGCGGGCGCTCGGTGGCACTGTGCACATGAGTCACGAGGCGGCCAACCTGGACGGTGTGGACACGGTGGTCTACTCCTCGGCCATCCCGCAGGACCATCTGGAGATGGTCGAGGCGCGCCGGCGCGGCCTGCGGGTGCTGCACCGCTCCGAGGCGCTGGCCGCCGCGATGACCGGCCGCCGGACGGTGGCGGTCGCCGGTACGCACGGCAAGACCACCACCACCTCGATGGTGACCATGGTGCTGCAGCAGGCAGGCACCGATCCGTCCTTCGTGATCGGCGGGGAGATCTCCGAGGTGGGCTCCGGCGCGCACCACGGCACGGGTGAACACTTCGTGGTCGAGGCGGACGAGAGCGACCGCTCGTTCCTCATCTACCGCCCGTACGTCTCGATCATCACGAACATCGAGGCGGACCACCTCAACACCTACGGCGACCTGGCCACCCTGGAGGCGGCGTTCGCCGATTTCGCCCGGCTCACCGACCCGGCGGGGTTCATCATCACCTGCGCCGACGACCCGGGGAGCCGGCGGCTGGCCGAGACGCTGCGCGCCGAGGGCCGCCGGGTCTGGACGTACGGCGAGTCGCCCGACGCCGACCTGCGGCTGAGCGGGATGGCCTCGTCCGCACAGGGCGTGCGCTACCTGGCTGAGATCGACGGCCGGTCGCTGGGCGAGATCCGGATGCCGGTGCCGGGGCGGCACATGGGACTGAACAGCGCCTCGGCGGTGCTGGCCGCGTACCTGCTGGAGCTGCCGATCGAGGCGGCCGAGGCGGCGCTGGGCGCGTTCCCCGGTGTGCGGCGGCGCTTCGAGCGCAAGGGTGTCGCGGACGGCGTGCTGGTCTACGACGAATACGCGTACCACCCGACCGCCATGACGCTGGCCTTGCAGACGCTGCGTGAGGTGGCCGGTGAGGGCCGGCTGGTCGTGGTCTTCCAGCCGTATCGGCTCTACCGCACCCGCGACCTCCAGGCGGAGATCGCCGCCGCCCTCGGCATCGCCGACGAGCTGGTGCTGCTGGAGGTCTTCGGGCCGGGCGAGCTGCGCCAACCGGGCGAGGGCTCGGTCGCGCTGGTCGAGGCGGTGTCGCTGCCGGCCGACCGGAAGGTCTTCGTCGAGGCGTGGGACGACGTGCCGGCCGAGGTGGCCCGCCGGGCCCGGCCGGGCGACGTCGTGGTGACCATGGGCGCGCCGCCGATCTCGCTGATGGGCGACCAGTTGCTCGACGCCCTGCTGGCCCGCACCGCCGCCGGGGCGGGCGACGCGGCGGCGGTCGGCACCGGTGCCGATCCGGACGGCGCGGCGGCCACCGCCGGATGAGCCCTGGCCCGGCCCGCGGCCGGACACCGGGTCAGGACGGCGGGGCCGGCCGGCGCAACCCGGTGCGGCGGTGGCAGCTGGTCCGGGCCGGCGCGGACGCGGTGCCGCCGTCGACCCGGCGGTTCATGGCGCGGGCCCGACGACGCCGGATGCGCGCGGCGATGCCCTGGGCGGTCACCGCCGCCGTGCTCGCCATCGCCGGGCTGGTCGCCTGGACCGTGCTCGGCACCGGCCTGTTCGGCGTCCGTCAGGTACGGGTGGTCGGCGCGCAGCTGGTCACCCCGGTCGAGGTACGCGAGGCCGCGGCCGTCCCGGACGACGCGCCGCTGGCCCGGGTGGACCTGACGGCGACCGCGCGGCGGGTCGGCACCCTCGCGCCCGTGGAACGGGCCACGGTGGAGCGGGACTGGCCGGGCACCCTGGTGATCCGGGTGGTGGAGCGGACCCCGGCGGCGGCGGTCCCGCAGGGCGACGGGTACGCGGTGGTCGACCGGACCGGCGTGGTCTTCCAGACCGTGCCCCGGCTCCCAGACGGCCTGGCGGTGATGAAGGTGGGCCGGCCGGCCCCGGACGACCTGGACACCCGGGCCGGGCTGGAGGTGCTCGCCGTGCTCAGCCCGCAGCTGCGTGCCGAGCTGGTGTCCGTGGAGGTGGCCGGGCTGGCCCGGATCAGCCTGCGGTTGCGCAACGACCGGATGGTCGTCTGGGGGGACGCCACCCGGGGCGAGGACAAGTCCAAGGTGGTCACCGCGCTGCTCGGTCGGAAGGCCGACACGATCGACGTCAGCGCGCCGGACGTGGTCACCTTCCGGTGATCCGCCGGTCAGGAGAGTGAGCCGTCCCGCTCCGGCCGGCGACACGCCGAAAAGGTCCTTGGCTCATCGCGCGGCGGCGCATACGTTGCCCCGAAGAGATCAGTGGTTGACATTGCTCTAAGCCTCTAGTAGAGGGTGAGGGTTTCGGTCGACGGCCCCGTTTTGGGGCGATGCTCCACCGCTGGTCCGGCCAAGCCGTGGGGTCGGCCATGCCAATCTCGAGGGGAAAGGACCGGAGATGACACCTCCGCACAACTACCTGGCGGTCATCAAGGTCGTCGGCATCGGGGGTGGCGGCGTCAACGCCGTCAACCGGATGATCGAGGTTGGGCTCAAGGGCGTCGAGTTCATCGCGATCAACACCGACGCGCAGGCGCTGCTGATGAGCGACGCCGACGTAAAGCTCGACGTCGGCCGGGAGTTGACCCGGGGGTTGGGCGCCGGCGCGAACCCGGACGTCGGCAAGAACGCCGCCGAGGACCATCGCGACGAGATCGAGGAGGTGCTCAAGGGCGCCGACATGGTCTTCGTGACCTGCGGCGAGGGCGGCGGCACCGGCACCGGCGGCGCGCCGGTGGTGGCGAACATCGCCCGCAAGCTCGGCGCGCTCACCATCGGTGTGGTCACCCGGCCGTTCTCGTTCGAGGGCAAGCGCCGTCAGGTGCAGGCCGAGGCGGGCATAGAGGAGCTGCGCAACCAGTGCGACACGCTCATCGTCATCCCGAACGACCGGCTGCTCGCGCTCGGCGACCGCAACATCTCC
This sequence comes from Micromonospora sp. SL1-18, assembly GCF_047921505.1. Classification (NCBI taxonomy): domain Bacteria; kingdom Bacillati; phylum Actinomycetota; class Actinomycetes; order Micromonosporales; family Micromonosporaceae; genus Micromonospora; species Micromonospora sp. SL1-18. Next base: position 44,025 of record NZ_JBLROA010000039.1, read on the forward strand.
ATGATGGACGCCTTCCGCACCGCCGACCAGGTGCTCCTCTCCGGTGTCCAGGGCATCACCGACCTGATCACCACGCCGGGTCTGATCAACCTGGACTTCGCCGACGTCAAGAGCGTGATGAGCGGCGCCGGCAGCGCGCTGATGGGCATCGGCAGCGCCCGGGGCGAGAACCGTGCGGTGGAGGCGGCCGAGGCGGCCATCTCCAGCCCGCTGCTGGAGCAGAGCATGGACGGCGCGCGCGGCGTGCTGCTCTCCATCGCCGGCGGCTCCGACCTGGGCCTGTTCGAGATCAACGACGCCGCGCAGCTGGTCACCGACGCGGCGCACCCGGAGGCCAACATCATCTTCGGTGCGGTCATCGACGACGCGCTCGGCGACGAGGTGCGGGTGACCGTGATCGCGGCGGGCTTCGACGGGGGTACGCCCGCGTACAAGGCGGTCGAGCCGACCCGCAAGCCCAACCAGAACCAGCCGACCCAGCCGAACGCGCCGGTCGCGCCGCCGGCCACCATGCCGGCCCCGCAGCAGTCGCCGCGCCGGGTGCTCTTCGACGACGTCGACGTGCCCGACTTCCTCAAGAACGGGTCCTGAGCCGCACCGATGACCGACACACCTGCCCCGGTGCGGCCCGACCGTCGCGCCGAGCTCGCGGCCGGGCTTGCCCGGGTACGCACCCGCATCGCGGACGCCTGCGCGGACGCCGGCCGGGACCGTGGTGAGGTCACCCTGGTCGCGGTGACCAAGACGTACCCGGCCGGCGACGTGGTGGCCCTCGCCGGGCTCGGGGTGACCGACGTGGGGGAGAACCGTGACCAGGAGGCGGCACCGAAGGCCGCCGAGGTGGCCGCGGCCGGGGTGACCCCCCGCTGGCACTTCGTCGGCCAGTTGCAGCGCAACAAGTGCCGCTCGGTGGTCCGGTACGCCGACGTCGTCCAGTCGGTCGACAGCGTGCGGCTCGCCACCGCCCTCGACGCCGCCGCGGCGGCCGGCCGGGACCGGCCGTTGGAGGTGCTGGTGCAGGTCAGCATCGACGGCGACGCGGCCCGGGGTGGCGCGTTGCCCGACTCGGCGGATCCCGACCGGGGGCTCGACCCGGTGGCGGAGGCGGTGGCCGGCGCCGGGGCGCTGCGACTGGGCGGGCTGATGGCGGTGGCTCCGCTGGGCTGGGAGCCGGAGCGCGCGTTCGCCCGGCTGGCCGAGGTGGCGCAGCGGTTCCGCGTACGGCATCCGGAGGCGACCGCGCTGTCGGCCGGGATGAGCGGCGATCTGGAAATTGCGGTCAGGTACGGCGCGACACATGTCCGCGTCGGCAGCGCGTTGCTCGGAATGCGCCCCACGCTGGGGTAGCCTGGCCGCGAAGAAGCAAATTACATCAGTGTGGTTAGGAACGGCGTTCCCACAGCCGGGGGCCATGGTGGGCGGATCGCGAACCGCTCGCCGGGGGATCGCCGATCCGGTCCGGTGGGCATCTGGTGTCCACTCGTGATCAAGCGACACGGCACGGGGGCGTGCCGCACGGCGGACGGAAGGGCGCGGGGATGGGCGCACTGCGCAAGGCGGGGGTCTGGCTCGGGCTCGTCGAGGAGGACGACGAGCGGGCGTACGAGGACGGTGGCTACGACAAGGGTGGCTACCGGGACTCGCGCTACCGGTCGAGCAGGTACGCGGAGGAGTTCGCCGATGACGAGGACGAGGAGTCCGAGGAGCTGCCGGCGAGCCGTAGCCGGCTCGGCGACCGCGGCCGGATCTCCGAGCGCGCCTCGAGCCGCATGGACCCTGACCGGGTCGAGGTCGAGCGCCAGGAGCGCCCGGAGCGGACCGAGCGGTCCAGCGTCCGGTCGATCACCCGTTCCGGCGCCGGCGAGACCTCCAGCGCGCTGACCTACCACACCCGGGACAACCTCGCCCTCGCGCCGCAGGTGCAGTCTCGGGAGCGGGCGGTGGTGGCCGAGGAGGAGCAGCGCTACCAGATCACCACCCTGCACCCCACCACCTACCGCGAGGCCCGCACCATCGGCGAGCACTTCCGGGACGGCGTACCGGTGATCATAAACCTCACCGAGATGGACGAGGCGGATGCCCGCCGACTGGTGGACTTCGCCGCCGGGCTGGCATTCGGACTGCGCGGTACGATCGAGCGCGTGACCAACCGGGTGTTTCTGCTCTCACCGGCCAACGTCCAGGTCACCGCGGAGGACAAGGCCAAGATCGCTGAGGGCGGCTTCTTCAGCCTGAGCTAGCCCGCACGACCGAGGGACGTCGTCTGCTGTGTTGTCGATCCTGTTCCAGGTGCTCTACCTGATCGTTTACCTGTTCCTCCTTGTGCTTTTGGCCCGATTTGTTCTCAGTGCCGTGCTGGCGTACGGTCGCCGGTGGCAACCCGGACGGGGAGCGTCGGCGGGACTTGAGTCGGTGTGGAGCGTCACTGATCCGCCCCTGCGAGCGTTGAGGCGTGTGATCCCACCACTGCGAATTGGTACCGTGAGCATCGACCTGGCCTCGCTTGTGCTCCTGGTTATCCTGTTCGTGCTGATGAGGTTTGTGTTAACGCCGCTGATCATCCGATTTGCCTGACCAGCGCGCTTTTCGCGGCCGCAACTGACCCGAGGAGTTTCGATGCCGCTGACCCCGGCCGACGTCCACAACGTCGCCTTCAAAAAGCCGCCGATCGGCAAGCGGGGGTACGACGAGGAGGAGGTCGACGCCTTCCTGGACGAGGTCGAGCGTGAGCTCGCCCGTCTGATCGAGGAGAACAACGAGCTGCGCGCCCAGGTGGAGCGCGGCGGTCGGGGTGGCGCTCCCGCCGGCCCCGGCGGCGACGCCCGGCTCGCGGCGGAGCTCAACGAGGTCAAGGCCCAGCTCGACCGGGTGCAGCGCGACAAGGCGGCCGCCGAGCAGGCGGCCCGGGCGATGCAGTCCGAGCTGGAGCAGGTCCGTGCCCAGGGCAGCCCGGCCGCCACCGCCGCCGACGGCGAGCAGCAGGCCCTGCGGGTGCTGATGATGGCCCAGCGCACCGCCGACGACCACGTCACGGACGCCCGCCGCGAGGCCGACCAGCTGCTCACCGAGGCCCGTTCCAAGGCCGAGGAGGTCACCCGCGAGGCGCGCGCCAAGGCCGACGCCCTCGAGCGGGACGCCCGCCAGCGGCACCAGGAGGCCATGGGCGGCCTGGACGCCAAGCGCACCGCGCTGCAGAAGCACATCGAGGAGCTCAAGCAGTTCGAGCGCGAGTACCGCACCCGCCTCAAGGCGTACCTGGAGAGCCAGTTGCGTGACCTCGACGGCCGCGGCCAGGGTCTCGAGGCCGAGATCAACCGCGCCGACGGCAACCGTGCCGCCGGGGGCGGCAGCAACGGCCTCGCCACCGCAGGCCTCGCCAGCTCCTATGGCGGCGGTCGCGCAGGCTCGCTCGAGTCCGGCCGCTGATCCCGCGGTCGTCGGTCGACGATCGCCGGCCGCGCAGAACCGACACGACGCGGCGGGGGTGAGCCGTGATAGTCGCCAGCATCCTGCTCATCCTCGTCGCGGTCGTGCTCCTGGTGGCCGGGCTGGCCAGTGGGTCCAGTCCGCTGCTGATCGCCTCCATTGCGGCCAGTCTGCTGGCCGCCGTGGCCCTCGTCGCGGGCGCCCGCCAGGTGGCCGCCAACCGGACCGCGGCGGACCGCATGACCGGCCCGCGCATCCGCACCGGGCCCTCCGGCCCCCTCGACGAGCCCTGGCTCGGGGAGCCGGAGATACCGGACCAGCACAACCCGTCGACGGTCGGCACCGGCGGATCCGGATGGCGGCAACCATCCGGGCCGCCGGTGGCCGACCCGTACGCTCCACCGCCGGAGGCGCACACGCCGTTCGTCCCGCCCGGCCCGCGGGAGCCCGCCGGGGACGGCGCCGGTTCCGTTCCGGACGCCCCGGTGCCCACCTCGCCGGCCGCCGGGGACGCGTTCGGTTTCGAGCCGCCCGCGCAGCCCCTGTCGCCGGCGCAGACCGATCGGCTGGCCGGGATCTTCGCTGACGTCCGGGTGGTCGACGGCCACCCGCGGTTCCACCTGCCCGACTGCCCCCACCTGATGGGCTGGGACGACGAGCCGCTGCCGGTCGGCGAGGCGGTCCAGATGGGCTTCACCCCGTGCGCGGACTGCGCGCCGGTCACCGCCCTGCTCCCCGACCTGCCACCGGACCGATCGTGGTGACCGGGGAGTCCCTCACCGTCGCCGTACGGGTGAAGCCCGGTTCCTCCCGGGCACGGGTCGGCGGGCGGTTCGACGGCCCGCACGGGCCGGCCCTGGTCGTCGCCGTGACCGCCCCCGCCGTGGACGGCCGCGCCACCGAGGCGGCCCGGCGGGCCCTCGCCAAGGCTCTCGGCGTCCGGCCGGCGGTGGTCTCCCTGCGCGCCGGCGCGGCCAGCCGGGACAAGCTCTTCCTGGTCGAGCGGCCGGCTCCCGGCGTGCCCGACGTGCTGCGTCGGCTGCGGGACGGATCGGTCGAGTGAGGACCGCCCGGGCCGGCCGCGGATGACCCCCGGGCTCGATCTCGGGCTGCTGCTCGGTGCGGCCGTCCTGCTGGTCGCGGTGGGCGCGGTGCGCTTCTCCACCCGGCTCGGCGTGCCGAGTCTGCTCGTCTACCTCGCGCTCGGGGTCGCGGTCGACGAGGTCCTGAACCACCGGTTCCACGACGTGGAGCTGACCCGGGTGCTCGGGTTCTGCGCCCTCATCGTGATCATCGCCGAGGGTGGGCTCACGGCGCGGTGGAGCACCCTGCGCCCGGTGCTCGGGATGGCCACCGCGCTCTCCACGGTCGGCGTGCTGGTCAGCATCCTGGTGGTCGGCGTCGTGGTGCACCTGCTGCTCGGGCTGGACTGGCGGCTGGCGCTGCTCTACGGCGCGGTGCTCTCCTCCACCGACGCGGCGGCCGTCTTCGCCACCCTGCGCCGGCTGCGCCTGCCGCCCCGGCTGGTGGCCACGCTGGAAGCCGAGTCGGGCATGAACGACGCCCCCGCGGTGATCGTGGTGCTGCTGCTGTCCCGGGACGTTGCGGCCGCCCACCCCTGGTGGTACGAGGTCCTGCTGGTCGGGTACGAGCTGGGCGTCGGCACCATCGTCGGGGTGGCCGCCGGGATCACCGGCCGGTACGCGCTGCGCCGGGCGGCGCTCCCGTCCGCCGGCCTGTACCCGATCGCGGTGGTCGGCTTCACGGTGCTGGCGTACGCGGCCGGCTCGGTGCTGCACGCCTCGGGGTTCCTCGCCGTCTACGTCGCGGGGGTGCTGCTCGGCAACGCCCGGCTGCCGCACCGGCAGGCCATTCTCGGGTTCGCCGACGGGCTGGCCTGGCTGGCCCAGATCGGCCTGTTCGTGCTGCTGGGGCTGCTGGTCGTGCCGGGCCGGCTGGGCGCGGCGGTGCTGCCGGCGGTGGTCACCGGGCTGGCCCTGGTGCTCCTCGCCCGGCCGCTGTCGGTGGCGGTCTCCGCGCTGCCCTTCCGGTTCCGCCCACGTGAGCAGCTCTTCCTGTCCTGGGCAGGGCTGCGCGGCGCGGTGCCCATCGTGCTGACCACCATTCCGCTCTCGCTCCGGGTGCCCGGCGCGGATCGCCTCTTCGACGCGGTCTTCGTACTGGTGGTGATCTTCACCCTGCTCCAGGCCGGGACCCTGGCCCGGGCGGCCCGCCGGCTCGGGGTGACCGCCCCCGCGGAGGCGGCCGAGGTGCTGGTCGAGACGGCCCCGCTGGAACGGATGCGGGCCGACCTGCTTCAGGTGGCGGTACCGCCCGGCTCCCGGCTGGGTGGGGTGCACGTGGACGAGCTGCGGCTGCCGGTGGGCGCCTCGGTGACCCTGGTGCTGCGTGACGGGGCGGGTTTCGTGCCCGGCCCGGGCACCCGGCTCAAGGTCGGCGACAGCCTGCTCATCGTGGCCACCGCGGAGGTCCGGGACGAGGTGGAGCGGCGGCTGCGCGCGGTGAGCCGCCGGGGCCGGTTGGCCCGCTGGTTTGGCGAGTACGGCGAGGACCGGGACGAATGATCTGCTAGCGTTCCCTTTGCCCCGATTAGTGGCTGTTCGGGGCTGAATCGCGGTGCGACGGTGCGGCACGTTGTCGGACGCCTGTACGTTCCGTATTCTTGCCAACCTCCGGAGTGCACGGCCCGAGTGGCCGTGCGTCCGTTTTATGCACGGGGGACACCGGTGCCGGTTTCTCTTGCCCAGGCACCGCCGACCGCCGCAGTACGCGGCCGAGGGAGCTGACGATGGCGAAGCCAGTCGACACCAGGACCGCCGGCCGCAAGCCGGTGGCGAAGGCCACCCGCAGCGCGGCCGAGACCGAGAAGATCCGGGCCGCGTTGGCGGCACGGCGGGATGAGCTCAGCGCCGAGTACGATCAGACGCTGAGCGAGATTACCGAGCTGCAGCGCGACCGGCTGACCGACTCGGCCGGGGACGACCAGGCCGACACCGGCACCAAGACGTTCGAGCGGGAGCAGGAGATCTCCCTCGCCAACAGCATCAAGGAACGGATCACGCAGGTCGAGCGGGCCCTGGAGCGCCTCGACGAGGGTGGGTACGGCTGGTGCGAGCGGTGCGGCAACCCGATCCCGGTGGAGCGGCTCGCCGCCTTCCCGTCGGCCACCCTCTGCGTGACCTGCAAGCAGCTGGAGGAGCGCCGCTGAGGCACGCCCCCCCGGCGGCTTGACCGCAAGACGGTGAGGGTCACCGTCGCGAGCGTCGATGGGGAGCAGATGACCGCAGCACCGCCCGCCAGGTCCGGCACGGCTGAGTCGCGCCCCGGCACGCCCCGATCCAGGACGGTCGGGATCCTCCTCGGCGTCGCCCTGCTCTCGCTCGTCGCCGACCTGGTCACCAAGCAGCTCGCGCTCTCGTCGCTCACCGGCCGGGGCCCGGTCTCGCTGCTCGGCGGCACCGTCTATCTCACCCTGACCCGCAACAGCGGCGCGGCCTGGAGCATCGGCGCCGACCACACCTGGGTCTTCCCGCTGATCACCTTCGGCGTCATCGCCTGGATCGGCTGGATGGCGCTGCGGCTGCGCTCGCTGCCATGGGCCGTCTCGCTCGGGTTGGTGCTGGGCGGGGCGTTGGGCAACCTCACCGATCGGATCTTCCGGGCGCCCGGGCACTTCGTCGGCCACGTGGTCGACATGATCAGCCTCTTCGACCCGTACGGCCAGGTGTGGCCGGTGTTCAACCTGGCCGACAGCTCCCTGGTCTGCGGGGTGGTCCTCGCCGTGCTGCTGGAGCTGACCGGCCGGCAGCGCGACGGCGGCCGGGCCGGCGTCGAGCCGGCGGAGACCGCCGAGCCCATGACCACCGAGGCAGCCCACGGCGGCGAGCCGCGGGGGCGGGCGTGACCTCCGTCTTCGCCGCCGGTGGCGACCACCGGTCCCTGCCGGTCCCGGACGGCCTCGACGGGATGCGGCTCGACCAGGCCGTCGCAAGGCTCTTCGGGCTCTCGCGGACCGCCGCGGCCGCCCTCGTCGACGCCGGGGACGCGCTGGTCGACGGCGTCGTACGAGCCAACTCGCACAAGGTCAAGGCCGGCTCCTGGCTGGAGGTGACGCTGCCGGCGCCGGCAGCGCCGCCGACCGTGGTGCCGCAGGCCGTGTCGGGCCTGACCGTGGTCCACGCCGACGACGACATCGTGGTGGTGGACAAGCCGGTCGGCGTGGCCGCCCACCCGAGTCCCGGCTGGACCGGCCCGACCGTCATCGGCGGGCTGGCCGCGATCGGCCACCGGATCTCCACCAGCGGCGCCGCGGAGCGGCAGGGCGTGGTGCACCGGCTCGACGTCGGCACCACCGGGATCATGGTGGTGGCCAAGAGCGAGCAGGCGTACACCGCGCTGAAGCGGGCCTTCAAGTACCGCGAGGTGGAGAAGCGCTACCACGCCGTGGTGCAGGGCCACCCGGACCCGCTGCGCGGCACCATCGACGCCCCGATCGACCGGCATCCGCACCACGACTACCGCTGGGCGGTGGTCTCCGGCGGCAAGCCGAGCGTCACCCACTACGACACCCTGGAGGCGTTCCCGGCGGCCAGCCTGCTCGACGTCAAGCTGGAGACCGGGCGTACCCACCAGATCCGGGTGCACTTCTCCACCCTGCGGCACCCCTGCGTGGGCGACCTCACCTACGGCGCGGACCCGACGCTTTCCGCCCGGCTCGGGCTGACCCGGCAGTGGCTGCACGCCCGCTCGCTGAGCTTTCTGCACCCGCGTACGGGTGAGGAGGTCACCTTCGTCAGCGACTACCCGGACGACCTGGCCCGGGCGCTGGAGATCCTCCACGACTGACCGCCGCCCATGGACCGCCCGACGAGCACCGTGCCCGCCGACGTGCCGCCGCGCCCGCCCCGGCGCCGGCCGTCGCGCTCGGGCCTGCTCACCTGGATCGCGTTGGCCTGCGCGCTGGCGGTGCTGGCCGCCGCGCTGTGGGACCGCCGGCGCGAGCCGGTGGTCGACCGCACGGTCGGCGAGGTCACCCGGGTCGGCGTGGCGGACGGCGACTCGATCCCGGACTACCAGCGGGCCGCCGCCGCCGAGCTGGCCGCCCTGGCCGCACCGGCCACCCCGGGCACGGGCGACCATGCCCTGGTCTCGTTCGCGGGGTACCTGACGCCGGCCCGGCTGGCCGACACGCTGGGCGGCACCCCGGTCTCCGCGGTGGTCGCCCGGGTGCCGCTGCCCGGCCGGCAGACCGAGATCGTCCGGATCGCCGCGATGCGCCTGCCCGACGACGTGGTCGCCGGGATGGCCGAGGTGGCCGCCCGCAAGGACCGGGAGGCCGCCGACTACCGGGTCCGCGCCGCCGCCCCGTCGGCTGCCGCCGACGCCGAGCTGCGCCGGGTGTACGACACGGGCGCGTCGGTCTCGGCCCGGGAGGCGGCCGCGTACCGCTCGGGCTGCGCCTGCGTGTACGCCGCCGTGGTCCGGGACACCCCCGACGCCCTGCGGGCCCTGGCCGCCCGTCCCGGCGTACGGGTGGTCGACGCCGCGCCGGAGGTGCGCCGGCTGGACCGTACGGTGTTCACCCCGCCGCTGCCCGAGCAGCGGGACGTGGTCCGGCCGCCGGCCGACACCGGACTGGCCGACCCGGCCGCCCCCGGGGTGGGCGATTCGTCGGAAGCCGCACCGACGGTGAGCGGGTCCTCACCCTCCCCCGGCCGTTCGGCGACGGGCGCGGGACCCCCGAACCCCGTCCCCACCTCCTGAGACAGGCTCGTCGACAGGCGACCGGCCGGACCGGTGGCACGTAGGGGCACTGGGTGGTGTGCGAAGCAAGGTGTGGTCCGAATAGGGTTTCGTTCGTAGCCTGTCAGGCAATGATCGATGGGGCTGGGGAGGAGCGGAGCCGTGGACGGCAGCGAGACCGGCTGGGGTCGGCAGGCTGAGCCGGCACCGCGTTGGCGGGCGCTGCTCGACCGGGCCCGGCTCGCCCGCGGCGCGGAGCACACCGAGGCGGACCGCGTCGAGGAGCACCCGCCGCCGCCCGAGCCGCTGCCCCGGCGCACCGCCGGCGCCGGCTGGACCGGTCGGGCGCAGCCCGTCGGGCCGCCCGCCGAGCCGACATACCGGGCCGAGGCCACCTACCGCGGGGAGCCGGCCTACCGGGCCGCCCCCGGGTACGGTGCCGAGCCGCCGTACCGCGGGGAGCCGGCGTACCACACCGAGCCGGGACACCCCGCCGAGCCGTCCTGGCGGGCCGAGCCGGCCTACCGGACCGACCCGGAGCCGGCGCCGCCGCGCGGCCGGGGCAGCGCCCCCGTCGAGTCCCGGTACGCGCTGCTCGACGGCGGCTACCGGCCCGATCCGGCGCCGCCGGAGTCCCGGTACGCCCTGCTGGACCAGGGCCGCTACCGCCCCGAGGACCAGCAGACCGCGGAGCCGTCCCCGCCCGCCCCGACCTACCCGGCTCCGCCGGCCGTGGCCGCTCCGAC